>NZ_JBIAHP010000010.1:261862-340405 GCF_042870715.1 Streptomyces sp. NPDC006463
TCCAGTTTTTTACCCTTTTGGTGGCGGTGGGGGGGGTGGGTTTTCCGCCCACCCCAAAAAAATGCCCCCGGGCGGCTGGGGGGGGGGGGGGGGCCCCCCGCCCCCCCCCCGCCCCTCCGTCGTTCCCGCCGCCGAAAGGTCGCGAAGACACCTGGCCGGTAGAATGGTGACATCAGGCCCGCGCTGTTCAGCCGCGGGAGTGCACCGCCCGGTCGGGCCTCCGCGAAGGCGCGAGCACCTCTCCCGCAGACGACATGCGTATACGCACGCGTCGAACCACTCACGTGGGTGTCGTCGCCCCTATGCGGGCAATTCCCTTAGCTGGCACAGGAGTTTGCCATGAGCAACGTCCTGACCCGGGCGGCGGTCACCGCTGCCGCAGCCCTCCTGGCAACGACCGGCGCCTCGGTCGGTGCCACCCAGGCGTCAACCCTGCCGATGGCCCCGACCTGCCGTGTGGCCGACCTCGACCTGGCCGTCGGAGATCCGGAAAGCGCCGGGGGGTCGATCAACTACCCCATCCTGTTCACCAACACCACTGGCCGCACCTGCGCGTTGCGCGGATACCCGGGCGTCAGCGTCACCGATGCCCGGCATCACCAGATCGGTACCTCCGCGATCCGCACCGGCGAGGCGATCAGCACGGTGTCCGTCTTCCCCGACGACACCGTGACCGCCATCATGCGCACCAACAGCCGGTCCGCTTCACGGAGCTGCCGCCCGGTGTCGACCTACGTCAAGGTCTACCCGCCGAACAGCCCTACGGCCGAGGAGATCCGCTACAACCTGAGGGTGTGCGGGATGTTCGAGATCAGCCCGGTGGAAGCTGCGGGTTGAGGGCCGCACGGGGCGGCGCGCCACACGGCGCACCGCCCCTTCGGCGCACCCCGCCGGGCGATCAGTCCGTCTGGTAGAAGCCGAGGCAGTCGACGATCACGTCGACGGGCTCCCAGCCCTGGTTCCAGAAGTCGATGACGTCTCCCTTGCCTCCGGACGTCTGGACCAGGTTCGGGACGGTCGCGCCCCTCGTCCAGTTCAGGGACGAGGAGACGGGCCGCTCCGGCCTGACCTGGAGGCCCTTTTGGTAGTCGGTCCACGTGTTCGGGTCGGGGGCCACCGACAGGAAGCCCGCCCCGCGCGTGTTGGTGACCGTGGTGTTCAGCACCCAGCCCGTGACGGGGCCGGGCGAGTCGCCCAGGAGCGGCAGGAGAAGGTACTCACGGGCCGGCACGGGCCCGGCGGTCCGGTACCAGGCCTCCTCGCGGGTGTCGATGAGCCGGAACGGCTCGGAGACCGGCCGGAGGGCGGCCCGGCTGTCGGGGCTGTAGTAGCCGACGACGTCGATCACCACGTCGGCCGGCTTCCAGCTGCCGTTGCGGATGCTGATCCTGCCGTCGGGGCCGACCGGCACGATCACCGAGTTGGCGACCGTCTGACCGGCGGAGAAGTTCACACTGGACGTGGACGGAGCCGTCTGCCCGCTGGGATAGGCGGTCAGGTGACCGGCCTCCTGAGGGTTGGTGACCGTCAGGTTGAGCGACACGGCGGTCGCGCCCTTCGGGACGCCCCGGCGGTCGGCGATCTCGACGCCGAACGTGCCGTATCCGGGGACCTGGCCCTTGGCCGCGCCCAGGCCCTCACGGGTGTCGACGGCGCGGACCGGGGTCAGCGGGCTGTAGCCGGCGGCCGCCGAGTGGGTGAAGTAGCCGGTGACGTCCGCGATCAGATCGACCGACGCCCAGCCGCCGTTGACCAGATGCACGTACCCGTCTACGACCGGCACGATCACCAGGTTCGGAACGGTCTGCCCCGCGGCGTAGTTGAGGTTCGACGTCGTGGGCTGGATGAAGTCCTTGCCGGGCTGGACCGCGATGTGGCCCGCGTCGGTGGCGTTCGTGACCGTGACGTTGAGCGCGACGGCGGCGACGTCGGCGGGGATCTGGGCGTTGCCGCCGACCTTCAGGGCGACCACGCCCCTCGCACCGACCTTGGCCTTCGCCGCACCGGTCCCCGCGCGGGTGTCCAGCAGCCGGGTGGGCGCGTGCGCGGTGAACTCGGTACCCGCCGTAACGGCCTTGACCACGTTCGCGGCCGTGACGTTGTTCGTCCAGTCCTTGACCGTGACCGTGACGGTGTACGTGCCAACCTCGGCGTACGTGTGGGTCCGGTTCAGCACGGCGGAACCGGACGGGGCGAGCTTGTCCGTCGCCCCGTCCCCCCAGTCGATGACGACGTCGAGCACGGCGTCCGCACTCGTGACGGTGGTCTGCAGGTTGACCGTGTGCGCCGAGTAGGCGGTCGTTTCCAGCCCGATCGCGAGGCCCGGGTTGCCCGCCGCGGCCGTCGCCCGCGGGGCCGTGGGCGAGGACGTGACGACCGTGCGGTCCGCAGGGCTGCGGAAGGTCTCGGCGGTCGACGCCTTGGCCTTGCCCGGCGCCCCCGCGGAGGCGGCCACCCCGGGGCCCGAGGGTTCCACCGGACCCGCCGCCCGGGCCATGCCCGGTATCAGGCCGATGCCCGCCGCCACGAGGGCAGCGGAAACCACGAGTCGGCGATTGCGCACCGGCCCCCCATTTTCTGGATCTCGTGCGTGCGTGTGCATACGGAACAGCGCCCCGGGGCCGGCCTTGGCGGCCGGGCCCGGGGCGCTGAGAGGCTGACTCAGATGGTGTCGTAGAAGCCGAAGATGTCGACGATCAGGTCGGCGTCGTCCCAGCCCATGTTCCAGAAGTCGACGATGCCGTTGGCGCCGGCGCTCGCCTGGACCAGGTTCGGGACCGTCTTGCCGGCCGTCCAGTTCAGGGCGGAGGCGGTGGGCAACTCCGGCCATTCCGCAGTGCCGTTGCCGTAGGCGTCCCACGTGTTCGGGTCCGGGGTGACCGACAGGAAGCCGTCGCCGCGGGTATTGGTGACCGTGGTGTTGAACACGAAGCCGGTGACACCGGCCGGGTTGCGGAACGGCCGCATGTAGATGTAGCCACGGGCCGCCAGCGGGCCGTCGCCCCAGTTCGCCGCGTCCCGGGTGTCGAGCATGCGGGCCGGGTCCATCGGCACGAAGGCGCCCGAGCTCTCGTTGGTGTAGAAGCCGACGACGTCGACGATCACGTCGGTCCCGGCCCAGGCGCCGTTGCGGACGCTGATCTGGCCGTCGGGGCCGACGGGCACGATCACCGAGTTGGCGACCGTCTGACCGGCCGTGAAGTTCACGCTGGACGTGGACGGAGCCGCCTGCCCGCTCGGGAAGACGGTCAGGTGACCGGCCTCCTTCGGGTTGGTGACCGTCACGTTCAGTGCCACCGCGCTGATGCCCTTCCAGACACCGTTGCGGCCGGCCATCTGCACGCTGAACGTGCCCTGGCCGGCGAGCTGGCCCTGGGCCGTTCCGGTGCCGTTGCGGGTGTCCACGGCGCGGACCGGTGCCAGCGGGTTGTAGCCGCTGGCCGCCGTGTGGCTGAAGTAGCCGGTGACGTCCGCGAGCAGGTCGAGCGACTCCCAGCCGCCGTTGTACAGCTCCACGTAGCCGTCCTGGCCGACCGGCACGATCACCAGGTTCGGCACGGTCTGACCGGCGACGAAGTTGACGTTCGAGCTGATCGGCTGCACGCCGCCCGACGGGTACGCGGTGACGTGCCCGGCGCTGGTGGCGTTGGTGACGGTGACGTTGAGGACGACCGCGGTGACCCCGGCGGGGATGCCGCCGTTGCCGCCGACCTTCACGCGGGCCTTGCCGTACGCGGGCACCTTGCCCTTCGGCGCGCCGATGCCCGACCGGGTGTCCAGGAGGCGGGTCGGCCCGTACGGGGTGAAGTCGGACCCCTCGGTGACGACGTCGAGCTGGTTGACGGCCTGCGTGTTGTTCGCGGCGTCGACCACGGTGACGGTGACCTTGTACGAGCCGACCTCGGCGTAGGTGTGCTCGTTGACGAGGTCACCGGCGCCCTGCGCGGTGGTCGTGTCGGTCTTGCCGTCGCCCCACGCGATGGTGACGGCGAGCGAGGCGGCCGCGCTCGTGACGGTGGACGTCAGGCGCACCGCGTGCGCGGTCGGACCCGTGGCCTTGAGACCGACCGCGAGGGTCGGGTTGCCCGCGGTGGCCACCGTCGGGGCGGCGGCGGCCTTGCTGCCGGCCGCAGGAATGGTCTGCCGGACCGTACGGTCGGCAGGGCTCGTGAAGGTCGTGGCCTTGGACGCCGTGGCCTTCCTCAGGTCTCCGGCGGGCGCGGACACGCCGTGCGCGCCCGGCTTGACCGGGTCGGCCGCGTGGGCCATGCCCGGGATGAGACCAACGCTGGCCGCGACGATGGCGGCAGCGGAAATTACGAGACGGCGACTACGCACCGGCCCCCCCATTTTCGTTTTTGAACGCGCTCAGGGTGATTCCCGATCAGAGTACATAGCCTTTCGGCAGTTCTCATGCGGGTACTCGACCGGAGCAGGGGCAGTTGGCCCGTATCTGCCCGGTACTGACCCGTTCCGGGCGGCCGGGCCCTACCAGGCCAGTTGCGAGATCTCCTCGGCGACCACCGCGCACGCGTCCGCCGCCGGGTCGATGAGCGGGAAGTGACCGACCCCGTCCAGCAGCGTCAGCCCGACCATCTCCCCCGCCCGAGCGGCGGCGGCCACGTACGCCTCCGCCACCTGCTGCGGGACCACGATGTCGTCGCGGCCCTGGACCACCGCGGTGGCGATGCCCGTCGGGAGCAGGGCCGCCGGGTCGGCGAAGGGGAGGCGGGAGGCGAAGTGCTCATGACCGCCGAGCAGCTGCGCGCTCGCGCCACCGCAGACGCCCAGCTCCTCGGCCACCGCGAAGTGCGCGATCGGGGCGAGCGCCACCACACCGCGCAGCGGCGGCGGGGCGGGCAGCCGCCACGGGGACCCGTACGGGAGCACGTGCCGGGCCGCGGCCCACAGCGCGAGCTGGCCGCCGGCCGAGTGGCCGGTGACGACGACGCGGCGGAGGTCGGCCTGCGGCAGCGCGGCGGCGGCGAGCCCCGGCAGGGCGTCGAGCGCCGCGGCGACGTCGTCGAAGGTCTCGGGCCAGCGCCCGGCGACCGGTCCCTCGGCGCCTTGCTGCGGAAGGGAACGGCCGCGCCGGTACTCGACGTTGGCGACCGCGAAACCCTTCCGGGCCAGGAAGTCTGCGAACGGGGTGACGTGCTGCCGGTCGTACGGCGCCCGCCACGCGCCGCCGTGCAGCACGACGACGAGGGGGACCGGGCCCTGGGTCCCGCCGCGCGGGGCGTAGAAGTCGACGACCTGGTCGGGGTGTTCCCCGTACGCGGCGCTCGCGTCCGGCGCGACGGCCGGATGGGAGAAGGCCGAGGCGGCCTCGGCGGCGTCCCGTTCCACTGCGGCGGGGTCCGTCATCGGCTCAACCTCTCGGTAACGCGTGGGACAGCGGGGACAGATGTTCCGGTGGTCCGGCAGAGCGGGACCGTATCAGTCTGGACCGACGCGTTCCGTGCGGGGCCCGGGATGTGCCGGAGCGGGCGGAGCCGTAGCCCCGCCCGCCCGGTGATGTGACGTTTCGCTAAGGGGTCACCCGAAAATGCGACCCAGCGTGCGCGCCGCGCGCTCGGCATCGGCGAAACCGACGTAGAGCGGGGTGAAACCGAAGCGCAGGACGTCCGGGGCGCGGAAGTCGCCGACGACGCCCCGGCCGATGAGTTCCCGCATGACCTCACGGGCGTTCTCGGTGCGCAGCGAGACCTGGCTGCCGCGCCGGTCGTGCTCGGCCGGGGTGACCGACTCGACCCGGCCCTCGGGGACGTAAGCGGCCACGCATTCGAGGAAGAAGTCGGTCAGGGCGAGGGACTTGGCCCGTACGGCTTCGACGGACACCCCGTCCCAGGCGTCGAGCGACGCCTCCAGGGCCAGCATGGACAGGATGTCCGGGGTCCCGACGCGGCCGCGGCGCGCCCCGTCGGCCGGGATGAACTCCGGGGTCATGGCGAAGGGATCGGCGTGGCCGTTCCAGCCGGGCAGCGGGGAATCGAAGGCGGCCTGGTGGCGGTCGGCGATGTAGAGGTACGCGGGGGCGCCGGGGCCGCCGTTGAGGTACTTGTACGTGCAGCCGACCGCGAGGTCGACGGCGTGCGCGTCGAGGCCGACCGGCAGTGCGCCCGCCGAGTGGCACAGGTCCCAGACCATGATCGCCCCGGCGGCGTGCGCGGCCTCGGTGAGGGCGGGCAGGTCGTGGAGCCGGCCGCTGCGGTAGTCGACGTGGTTGAGGAGGACGACGGCGGTGTCCGCGTCCATCGCCTCCATCGCGTGCGCGGGATCCACCGGGGTGGCGGTCAGGCCGGTCATCCGGGCCGCCGAGGCGGCGATGTAGCCGTCGGTGGGGAAGGTGGCGGCGTCGACCAGCATCTTCGTCCGGCCGGGAGCGGCCAGGCGGGCGGCGCCGACCAGGGCCTTGAAGAGGTTGACGCTGGTGGAGTCGCCGACGACCACCTGGCCGGGGGCCGCGCCGACGAGGGGGGCGAGCTTGTCGCCGATCCGCTCGGGGGCGGTCCACCAGTCGCTCTCGTCCCAGGACCGGATGAGGAGCTCGCCCCACTGGCGCGTGACAACGTCGGCGGTGGTCTGCGCGACGGTGGCCGGGAGGGCGCCCAGCGAGTTGCCGTCCAGGTAGACGACTCCGTCGGGGAGCGTGAAGCGGTCACGGAGCTTGCCGAGCTCGTCGGCGGCGTCCAGGGCCGCGGCGCGGGTCGCCAGGTCCGGTATCTGCGTCTGCAGCATCTGTGCGGGCGTGGGCTCAGACATGGCTGCGAGCCGTCCAGAGCTCCGGGAAGACGTTCTTCGTGGCGCGCTTCTCCAGCCAGGTCACGCCGGCCGAGCCGCCCGTGCCGGTCTTCGCGCCCATCGCGCGGCGGGTGGCCACCAGGTGGTCGTTGCGCCAGCGCCAGACGAGCTCGGCGACGTCCGTGAGGACCTCGCCCAGACGGTGGAGGTCCACGTGCTCGTCCGGGGCGGCGTACAGGCCCGTCCAGACGGCCTCGACCTCGGCCGAGGGCTCGTAGCGCTGCGACAGGTCGCGGTCCAGGACCGCGTCCGGGACCGGGAGGCCGCGGCGGGCCAGGAGGCGCAGGACCTCGTCGTAGAGGCTGGGCTCGTGGAGGGCCTTCTCCAGCTCCGCGTGGACGCGCGGGGCGCCGCGGTGCGGTACCAGCATGGAGGCGGACTTCTCGCCGAGCAGGAACTCCATCCGGCGGTACATCGCCGACTGGAATCCGGAACCCTCGCCGAGGGCGGCGCGGTAGGCGTTGAACTGCCCCGGGGTGAGCTGGGCGAGCGGGCGCCAGGAGGAGTTGAGGGCCTCCAGCTCGCGGAGGGATCGTTTCAGCGCATCCATCGCGACCGGGATGCGGTCCTCGCGCAGGGCCTTCGCCGCGGTCTCCCACTCGTGGACGATGACCGTGAACCACAGCTCCATGACCTGGGTCGTGACCAGGAAGACCATCTCGCCCGGGTCGTCCGAGCGGAGGTGCTGGAGGTGGGTGAGGACGTCCGCCTGGACGTAGTCCTCGTAGGGGGTAGTGCCGTCGAAGTCGAGGTTCGGGGTGTCCGAACCGGCTCCGGAGGCATCAAGGTTGTTCGACATCGCTGTCTCCTCGACACGTGCTTCCGGGTAGCGGTCCGCTCCTTCCGATGGGTGAGTGGAGCCCCGGTCCCCTGCCCGCATCATAGGACCGGTTGCCGGGCCCTCTCCAGCGAGGTGTGACCGGGGTCACGATCACTTTTAGGACACTATGGCCTGCCGGGGCCCTTGGTGCGAGGCCCCGGCCAGGTACGTGCGTACGTCCGCGCGTTCGTACGGCTCAGGCGCCGAGGACGTCCGCCGCCGTCTCGGACGAGTCGCGCAGGAAGGTCGAGCAGCGCTCGTACTCCTCCTTCTCGCCGATCGCCTCGGCGGCGCGGGCCAGGGCGTTCAGGGCGCGGAGGAAGCCGCGGTTCGGCTCGTGCTCCCACGGGACCGGGCCGTGGCCCTTCCAGCCGGCGCGGCGCAGGGCGTCCAGGCCGCGGTGGTAGCCCGTACGGGCGTACGCGTACGACTCGATCGTGTTGCCAGCCGCGAAGGCCTCGTCGGCGAGGGTCGCCCAGGCGAGGGACGAGGTGGGGTGCGCGGCGGCCACCTCAACGGCGGGGGTGCCTGCGGCCAGGGCCTCACGGCCCGGCTCGTCGGGGAGGTGGGTGGGGGCGGGGCCCCCGAGGAGGTTCTGGTGAATGGACATGCCCCCAGTCTGCCGGGCCCGGTGGTGGGGCCCCACCACCCGGCGGCCCGGGCGTGTGCCCGGCGCACCTCACCGGGGCGGGTTCCGGGGGCGGACCGTGGGGTACGCCGAAGGGCCCGGCCGGGACCGTGGGAGTACGCCGAAGGGCCCGGCCGCCGTCGTGGGACGGGGCCGGGCCCTTCGGTACGTCGTGCCTCGGGACCGCTTCGCGCCCCGGGACTACTTCAGCTTCGTGCCCGTGGAGCGCAGGTTCGCACACGCCTCGGTGACACGCGCGGCCATGCCGGCCTCGGCGGCCTTGCCCCAGGTGCGGGGGTCGTACTTGGACTTCGTGCCGACCTCGCCGTCGACCTTCAGAACGCCGGCGTAGTTGGTGAACATGTGGTCCACGACCGGGCGGGTGAAGGCGTACTGGGTGTCGGTGTCGAGGTTCATCTTCACGACGCCGTTCTCCAGCGCGGTGGCGATCTCCTCGGCCGTGGAGCCCGAGCCGCCGTGGAAGACGAAGTCGAACGGCGAAGCCTTGCCGTACTTCTCGGCGACGCCCGCCTGGAGGTCCTTGAGGAGCTCGGGACGCAGGACCACGTTGCCCGGCTTGTAGACGCCGTGGACGTTGCCGAAGGAGGCGGCCAGCAGGTAGCGGCCCTTCTCGCCCAGACCCAGGGCCTCGGCGGTGCGGATCGCGTCCTCGACGGTGGTGTACAGCTCGTCGTTGATCTCGTGGCTGACGCCGTCCTCCTCGCCGCCGGTCGGGGTGATCTCGACCTCAAGGATGATCTTCGCGGCGGCGGCCTTGGCGAGCAGCTCCTGGCCGATGGCCAGGTTGTCGGCCAGGGTCTCGGCGGAGCCGTCCCACATGTGCGACTGGAAGAGCGGGTTCAGACCGCGGGCCACGCGCTCGGCCGAGACCTCCAGAAGCGGACGTACGTAGCCGTCCAGCTTGTCCTTGGGGCAGTGGTCCGTGTGCAGCGCGACCGTGATGCCGTACTTCGCCGCGACGATGTGCGCGAACTCGGCCAGGGCGACGGCGCCGGTGACCATGTCCTTGCTGTACTGGCCACCCAGGAACTCCGCACCACCGGTGGAGATCTGGATGATGCCGTCGCTCTCGGCCTCCGCGAAGCCGCGCAGCGCAGCGTGCAGGGTCTGGGAAGAGGTCACGTTGATGGCCGGGTAGGCGAACTTGCCTGCCTTCGCCCGGTCGAGCATCTCGTTGTAGACCTCGGGGGTTGCGATGGGCATCTGTCCGCTCCTTGGATGTGCGGGGAGTGTGCTTATTGCGGGCCCTGACCTGGGGGCGACGTCATCGTCGCGCCCATCTTTCCAGACTCCGCGCGACACTCCACCCCGCCGGTCGCCAGGTGCGAGCCGAACGGGCCGGGATGTTTCACGTGAAACATCCCGGCCCGCCGAATAAGAGCAGGTCAGGACCTACTCAGAGCCCTCCAAAGACCATCGTCACCAGTTCCGCCGAGGCCGGAACCAGGGCGTCCGGACCCTGAGACCTGCCCCTGAGACCTGTCGGTGAGGCCTGCCCTGAGACCTAGGAGAGGCCGAGGTCCTCCAGGCGGTAACCGGTGAGGTACGGGAGCCCCGCCTCGGCGATGGCGTCGGCCGCGCCGCGGTCCACGATCGTGGCGACGGCGACGACCTCGCCGCCGGCCTCGCGGACCGCCTCGACGGCGGTCAGCGGGGACCCGCCGGTGGTCGAGGTGTCCTCGACCACCAGGCAGCGCTTGCCCTTGACGTCGGTGCCCTCGATGCGGCGCTGCATGCCGTGGGCCTTCTGCGCCTTGCGGACGACGAAGGCGTCCAGGCGGCCGCCGCGCGCCGCGGAGGCGTGCAGCATCGAGGTCGCGACCGGGTCGGCACCCAGGGTCAGACCGCCGACGCAGTCGAAGTCGAGTTCGGCGGTGAGGTCGAGCATGACCTGACCGACCAGCGGGGCCGCCTCGCCGTCGAGGGTGATCCGGCGGAGGTCGATGTAGTAGTCGGCTTCCCGGCCGGAGGAGAGGATCACCTTGCCGTGCACGACGGCCTTGTCCTTGATCTGCTGCAGAAGCGCATCGCGTACGTCACTCATGACCCCGAGCTTAATTGGGTGCTAAGCGAGCCGCCGCCACGTCCAGGTCGTGGAGATCTCCAGCGGGTCCACCGGGGTGACCAGGCGCGGCAGGGTGTTCAGCCCGTTCGGCGGGCCCGACTGCGGTTCGACGCAGACGGCTTCGGGCTGCTCGTCGTACACGACCACCCATTCGGCCCGGCTCGTGAGCCTCAGCTCCAGCGCGCCGGGCCAGGTCAGGGTGACGTCCACCCCGTCGGGCATGCCGAAGCAATCGTCCCAGGGGCCTGGCTTCGGGTCGATGCGGTTGCCGGTGGGGAGGTGGTCCTCGCCGCGCTCCTCCTGCCACGCGGGGTCGAAGCCGATGTTCACGTCCCCGCCGCCGAGCCCGAGGTCGCGCCGGAACCAGGGGTGCCAGCCGGCCTGGGCCGGGAAGGAGTCCCCGTACGTCTCGATGCCCATGGTGAGGGTGAGCGCGTCCGGCGACAGCTCGAAGATCTGGGTGACGCGGCCGGGGTAGGGCCACGGGTCGACGAGGTCGTACGTGAACACCGCGTCGGTGCCGGTGGCACGGGCCCGGCGCCAGGCCGCGTCCCGGCCGAAGCCGTGCAGGGCGTGCGGCGGGTGGTTGAGCGGGAGCTGGTGGACGTTCGCCCCGTCCCGGAACCGGCCGTGCGCGGTCCGGCCGCACCACGGCACCATCGGGAAGGACCCGTAGTGCGGGCCCTGGCGCAGCAGCTCCGTCCCGTCGATGCGCAGACTGCTGATCCGGCAGCCGTTCTCCTGGTCGACAGTCACCTCGGCGCCGCCGGCGCTCAGTTGCGTACTCATGCGGTCGACCCTAGTGGGGTCCGCCCGCACGGGCTCAGCGGCGGCGGCGCAGGGCCCGGCCGACGACGACCGCCGAGGCCAGGGCGAGAGCGGCGGCCGGAGCGAGCCAGCGCAGGTTGTCCTTGGTCGTGGTGGCGGCGGGCGGGGGCACGGGGGCGTACCGGCCGCGCGGGGGCGCGTGGTCCACCTCCTCGGCGCTGCGGCCGATCATCGTGCGGCGGGCGTGGGCGGCCTCGGCCGGCGGCCGCGCCCCATCACCGTGTTCGTCGAAGCCGCCGGCCAGGAAGGGATCGAGGGACGGCGGCGGCACTTCGGTCTCGAACACGGAGGCGGTGACCTCGGTGACGTCGTCGCCGTCCGCCCCGTCCCCGTCGGCCCCGGCGCCCTCGATGTCCTCGGCCTCGGCCACGGGGTCGGTCTCGTCGGCGTCGGTCTCATCGGCGTCGACGTCGACGTCGCCCGCATCGCCGGCGGCTCCGGCCATCAGGCCGGCTCCGGCGGCTCCGGGCTCCGCCACCGCCGCCAGCTGTTCGGCGGTCCGCTCCAGCAGCCGCTGCACGGCGGCCGCCGTGGCCTCGGCGGTGAAACCCGCGGCGCGCCCGTCGGCGGTGCCTCCCGCGGTGAAGTCCAGCCGGGTCCCGTCCCCCAGCGGGGTCAGCCGCAGCGCGAGGGTCAGCTTCACGGTCCCGCTGCCCCGGACCTCCGTACCCTCGCCGTCGACGGCGAAGTGGCTCTGGTCACGCTCGGTGACGGACAGGGCACCCCGGTAGGTCACGGTGTGTCCGCCGACCCGGACCTTCAGCCTGCCCGACAGCGGTCCGGACTCGGCGTCGGCGTCCTGCTGGAGTCCCGGCACGCAGCGGGCCACCCGGACGGGGTCGCGCAGCACGGCGCGGAGGCTGTCTGCCGGTACCGGAACGAACACCTGATGCTCCATGCGGTCGAGCCTACCGACGAGACCCGCACCCGGTCACGAATACCGCGGGTGCGGCAGGGTGGACGGCGGGAGCCCGTCCACCCGGTTGCGCTCCGCGTCGCGCGCGGCATCCTGCAGCGAGCCGGTCGACAGCGAGCGCAGCCCCGGCGTGTCGCGGTCCACGCGCAGCGGCGGCGCCTGCTCGCGGGAGGCCAGTACGAAGCCCCAGTCCTGCGGTGGCGCGTCGCTGACGCCCAGCGGCGTGCGGTCGGGTCCGGCGGCGAAACCCGAGAGGCGTCCGCCCGCGCTGTAGGGCGAGGTCCACAGGCCCGCCGCGCGCAGGGTGGACTCGACGGTCCAGTACGTACGCGGGCGCGAGGCCAATGGCCCGGCGTGTACGGCGATCCGGCCCCCGGGCCGCAGCGCCCGCGCGGCCAGCCCGTAGAACTCCTGCGAGTAGAGCTTCGTGCTCGGGGTGATGCCCGGGTCGGGGAGGTCGGAGACGATGACGTCGTACCGGTCCCGGGCGGCCGGCCCGCGCAGCCAGCGGAACGCGTCCTGCGTGACGACCCCGACGCGCGGATCCCCGTACGCACCGGCGTTGAGCGCGGAGAGCATCGGGTCGGTGCGGGCGAGCCGGACCACCCCGGGGTCGAGCTCGACGACGGTGACCGAGGCGACGTCCCGGTAGCGCAGCACCTCGCGGGCGGCGAGGCCGTCGCCGCCGCCGAGGACCAGGACCCGGGCGTGCGGGCCGGTCATGGCGGGGTGGACGAGGGCCTCGTGGTAGCGGTACTCGTCGTAGCCGCTGACCCGCAGCCGCCCGTCGAGGTACAGGTCGAGGGAGCGCGGGGAGCCGGTCCGCGGCCCGGTGAGGACCAGCTCCTGCACGCCGGTCTGGACGGCGACCCGCACCTCCCCGCCGTAGACGGCGCGGCGGGCCACCCGCTCGAAGTCGTCGGCGAGGACGGTCGCGCAGGCGAGCACGGCGAGCACGGTCACGTTCGCGACGATCAGCGTCCACCGGCAGCGCCGGCTCAGGTCGCGGCGGAACAGCCACAGCACCAGCCCGCCGCCGACGAGCGCGTTGACGGTGCCGGTGAGCATGGCGCCGGTGAGCTGGCCGAGCACGGGCAGCAGCAGGAACGGGAAGGCGAGGCCCCCGACGAGGGCGCCCACGTAGTCGGCGGCGAACAGGTCGGCGACGGCCCCGCCCGCGTCCTGCCGGCGGATGCGCTGGATGAGGACCATCAGCAGCGGGATCTCGGCGCCGATGAGGACGCCGATGGCGAACGAGAACGCGACGAGCGCGGGCCTGGACTCCCCCAGCCAGGCGAAGCTCGCGTACAGCGCCATGGCCGAGAGGCCGCCGAGCAGGGCCAGTCCGGCCTCGATGGCGGCGAAGCCGAATGCGGGCCGGTGCCGCAGCCGTTTGGCGAGCAGGGATCCGACACCCATGGCGAAGACCATGACGGACAGCACGACCGACGCCTGGGTGACGGAATCGCCGATGAGGTAGGAGCCGAGGGCGAGCAGCTCCAGTTCGTATACGAGGCCGCAGGCGGCGCAGACGAACACGGTGGCCAGGACGAGGAGTCGGCCGGTCCGGGGCCGTACGGGCAGGGCGGCCGGGACGGTCGCCACGCCCCGTGGCTCCGGAGCCGGGAGGACCCGACGCGGGACGGAACGGTCGATCATGACCCGAACCGTACGTCACCGCCCACTCGCACCCGGTCACCCACATGGGTGCAAGTGCCTTACCGATCCAGCCAGTTGGAGTAACCACGGCGCAACACCGCGCCCTCGACCGCCGCCTGGCGCCGACACGCTCCAAGCCGCCCCCTAGGTCAGCGCGCGCGTTTGTGCGGGGGCCGTGTCCGGGGCCCCGATCCGTACGGCGACCCGGGTCCTGGTGGCCACCAGCTGACCCTCCTGCGGGTACGCGTGCCAGGTCCGCCAGCGCACCTGGCCCTCGTAGCGCTGCGCGAGCAGGGCGGTGAAGGCGTGCGGACTGCCCGGAAAGGTGCCCGCTAGCCCGTTCGGGTGGTCGGCGACCAGCGCGAGCAGTTCCTGGGCCCGACCCGCGAAGGACCCGCGGGACAGCGTCTCGACCCGCGCGGCGAACTCGTACTCCCAGTCGCCCACCCGCTTGGCCACGCCGAGCGGCAGCGGCGTACTGCTGCCGGGCATGCAGGCGACCGTCTCCGAGCAGAGCACCTTCCCCTCCTCCAGGAGCACCTGATGAGAGGCCCCGAGCAGGCGCAACTCAACCTTTGCGCCTGACAGTTCGAGGTTCAGTACGGCCAGGGCGGGCAGCCGGTCCCGACCCAGGGCCCAGGCGAGATCGGCGGCACGCGTGTCGGTATAGGTGGTCTGGAGGGTCGTGAGCATGAGTCGGCTCCGCAAACGCGCGAGGGAGATGGGCCGGAGCCCGCCAGCGGTAGTCAACGGGTGGGGGGACACCGGCACGGGTCCACAGGAAGTCCCGGGAGGTCCGGGGACTGGTCTACTCGACCGAGGGAATCATGAAAGGCACGGCACTCACAGCCGTTTTACCCAAGTTGACGGGGTTTACATCCCCCCGGGGGCTTCGCAGTTCACGTGTTCAACAAGTGGCGTCCCGCGCGTCGGGATGCATGGGCGCGGCAGACGCGAAGCGGACCCGGAGCGGACCCGGAACGGACGCGAGGAAGACGCGCCGAAGACGGGCAGGAGCCGGGCAGGAAACGGCAGGAGAAGGGCGCCCGGCGGAAATCAGACCCGTCGGGCACCCTCGTCCGCGCGGTACCGGCTGCCCCGTGTCAGCTGGAACCGCACCCCCCGCCGCCGCAGGACGACGATCCGCCGCAGGACGAGGAGGATCCGCAGGAGGACGATCCGCTCGAACACGAACTCGACGAGGAGCCGCCCCCCGCCCACCAGCTGCTGTTGCTGCCCGAGCCGCTGGAGCCGCCGGACGAAAAACCGCTCTTGGCCGAACGCACCGCCACGGTCACGACGACCACGACGACCAGAAGCCCGATCAAAATGAAGACGAACACGATGCCCGCCCCCTCTCTCACACCCCGGTCTTCCCGGGGGGCGGGATCCCCGCGTCCCGCGTGAGGGTGGGATGCCCGCAGGCCACGCGGCCCAAAGCACACTTGAGCAAGTCCAGAGGTTCCCCTCAGGATGGCGCCCATGAGCAGCGACCGTCCCTTCCTGAACCGCCGTCTGGCGGCCTTCGGCACCACGATCTTCGCGGAGATGTCGGCGCTGGCCGCCCGCACCGGGTCGATCAACCTGGGCCAGGGCTTCCCCGACACGGACGGCCCCGCCGAGATCGCCGAGGCGGCCTCCCGCGCGGTCCTCACGGGCCTCGGCAACCAGTACCCGCCGGGCCCCGGCATCCCGGAACTGCGCGCCGCGATCGCCGCGCACCAGCAGCGCTTCTACGGCCTCGCCTTCGACCCCGACACCGAGGTCCTGGCCACGGCGGGCGCCACGGAGGCCATCGCCGCCGCCCTGCTCGCCCTCCTCGAACCGGGCGACGAGGTCATCGCCCTGGAGCCGTACTACGACTCGTACGCGGCCTGCATCGCGATGGCCGGGGCGGTACGCGTCCCGGTGACGCTGCGCCCGCACGCCGGGGCCTTCGCCCTCGATCTGGACGAACTGCGCGCCGCGGTCACCCCCCGCACCCGGCTGCTCCTGCTGAACACCCCGCACAATCCGACGGGCACGGTCCTGACCCGCGAGGAGCTGTCCGCCGTCGCCGCCCTCGCCGTGGAGCACGACCTCCTCGTGATCACGGACGAGGTGTACGAGCACCTGGTCTTCGAGGGCGCCCACACCCCGCTGGCGGGCTTCCCGGGCATGCGCGAGCGCACTGTCACCATCTCGTCCGCGGGGAAGAGCTTCTCGTTCACGGGCTGGAAGGTCGGCTGGGTCACGGCGCCCCCGGAACTGGTCACGGCGGTCCGCTCGGCGAAGCAGTTCCTGACCTACGTCTCCTCGGGCCCCTTCCAGTACGCGATCGCCGAGGCCCTCGCCCTCCCCGACACGTACTACGAGGCCTTCCGCGCCGACCTGGCCGCCAAGCGCGACATCCTCGCCGACGGCCTCACGGCCGCCGGCTTCGAGGTCTTCCGCCCGCAGGGGACGTACTTCATCACCACGGACATCACCCCGCTCGGCGAGAAGGACGGTCTCGCCTTCTGCCGCGCCCTGCCCGAGCGCTGCGGCGTGGTCGCCATCCCGAACCAGGTCTTCTACGACGACAAGTCCGCGGGAGCCACCCAGGTCCGCTGGGCCTTCTGCAAGAAGACCGAGGTCCTCCGTGAGGCCGCGGCCCGCCTGAGCCGCCTGCGGGCAGGCGGCTGAGCCGCCCTCTGGGCGGTTCTAGGCGGGCGGGAGCTCGTAGTCGAACCAGATGCGGTGCGTGCCGTCCTCGTCCACGCGCAGACCTCCCGCGCCGGTGATGCCGGTCAGCGCGGCCGTGCCGCTGCCCGGGACGATCGCGAAGTGTTCCGCGGCACGGGACGGTCCGCCGTCGGTGGCGGCCGAGTGGACGAAGTTGAAGGCGCCCTGCCTGCCGTCGAGGGCGCCCTCGAAGGACTCCATCGCGACGTAGCTGCCGACGCCCGCCTCCTGGTCGAACGCGGCGGTGAAGAGCGTGGACGAGTGGCCCGTCAGGGTGTCGCCCGCGTAACGCTTCTCCATCGTGGCGACGCCCACCGGGAGACCGGTTTCCACGGGTGGTTGCGGGGTGAGTGAAGCCGGTGTGAAGCTGACGACCTTGAAGGTGCCCGAAGCTCTCATCATCAGATGAGCGTACTCACGAAGAGCGGGAAAGTCGGGATACATGGCAACGGGCAGAGCCTCCGTGTCCGCGTCACCCCTGGAGATCCGCGCGGTCAAGGCGGTCCGGTCGGCCGCGCCGACGACGGTCCTCGCGCTCGGAGTGTTCGCCGCCGTACGCGGCGCCGGGGTACTGGTCCTCACCCTCGGATCCTGGTGGGCCGGACGGGATCCCCTGCGGGTTCTCGGCCTGTCCTGGGACTCCGCCTGGTACCTGGGGATCGCCGCCCACGGCTACGGCCGGACCCTGATGTGGCCCGAGACCGGCTCCATCCAGAGCGACTACGCCTTCTTCCCGCTCTACCCGGCGCTGATACGGCTCGTCTCCGCCGTCCTGCCCGGCGGGCTCGTCCCCGCCGGGCTCCTCGTCGCCTGGGTCTGCGCGGCCGTGGCCGCCGTCGGGGTCTACCGGGTCGGAGAGCGGGTGATCGGCCCGCGCGCCGGGCTGCTGCTCGTGGGGCTGTGGGCGGCGCTGCCGCACTCCGTGGTGCTGACCCTCGCCTACACCGAGGCGCTGCTGGCCGCACTCGCCGCCTGGACGCTCTACGCCCTGCTGCGGGACCGCTGGCTGTGGGCGGCCGGCCTGGCCGTGCTCGCCGGGCTGACCCGGCCCACCGGGCTCGCCGTCGCCGCCGCCGTCTCGGCCATGGCCCTGTACGCCGTCCTCGTACGGGGATCCCGCGCGCCCGGGGTGTGGGTGGCCGGGCTGCTGGCCCCCGCGGGCTGGGCGGCGTACGTGCTGGCCGTCGGTGTGCGGACGGGCGATCCCGTCGGGGGCTACTTCACCGTGCAGCGGCGCTGGGGCTCCCGCTTCGACTTCGGGCAGGGCGCGCTGCGCTCCGCGGAGCGGGTGCTGACCGGCGGGCACGTGCCGCTCGCCACCACCGTCACCGTGGTGCTGCTGGCCGCGGCCGGGCTGCTGGCGGTCCTGCTGCTGCTGGACCGGACCCCGCTGCCGCTGCTCGTGTACACCGGGGTGCTACTGGTGATCGCCTACGGCGGGGCCGGTTTCTTCGAATCGAAGCCGCGGTTCCTGCTCCCGGCCTTCCCGCTGCTGCTGCCCGTGGCGGCCGTCATGGCCAGAGCCCGGCCCCGCACCGCGGTCGTGGTGACCGCGGTGCTGGCCGGGCTCGGCTACGGCTACGGGCTGTACCTGCTGCTCGTGGCGCGCGTACCTCTGTGAGCGAGACCGCCGATTACTGGCTGTCGTCGCCGTTCTTCTCGTCGTCGCCGTCGGCGGAGTCGATCTCCTTCTCCAGGCCGAACTGCTCGACGAGCCACTTGTCGAATTCGATGGAGGCGCGGACCCAGCTGACCGTGGAGGACACGAAGTGCTCCAGGTTGACGCCGGTGCCGATCAGCATCTGCGCCTCGCCGATCAGGCGGACCGAGCCGTCGTCGTGGGTGTGGCTGTAGACCTTCGGCCACAGGGTGCGACGGTTCCAGTCATCGATCGATTCGAGAAGCTGGGGCTTCTCCTCGATCTTGTGCGGACGGTCGTAGAAGGTCCGCACCGAGAAAACCTGCTGCTCGTCCTCGCCGCGGAACATGAAGTAGGTGCGGAACTCCTCCCACGGCGCCGCGAGGTCACCCTCGTCGTCGACGACGTACTTGAGCTCCATCTGCTCCAGCAGCTGCTTGACCAGATCCTGGTCGGGGACGACGGGGCCCGCCGGTCCTGTGGCCTGCGGATCGGGCTGCTGCCCTCCGAAGTTCGGAATCGAGGCCGGGTCGATGCTCACCGTGTACTTCCCTTCGTGCGGATACATGCATCCTCCCCCATCCCGCCCACCCCATGTCCAGCCCGACAGCTACGATCCGCTCCGGGCGGACAGGAGCAGGCCGCCGACAAGGCGATGAGGCTTGTACGGGGACACGTGTGGCAGTGCGCGGCGGGATGGGCGCAACGCGCGGGCTCGCGCTCGCGGTGCTGGCTGCGCCGCTGGCCATCGGCATCGGCGGCGCGGTGTGGCTGTGGCTGGCCCCGGACAACTGGGCCGACGCCTCGGACGGCCCCGAGAGCCATACGAAGGTCAGCTGCGCGCAGGCCATGGCGTTCGCCCGGGCGAGCCTGCCGGAGGGGGCCCGGGAGGAACGGTGCGAGCGGACCGACTGGCTGGACACCACCATGACCGGGTCGTTCCGGATGGCCCGGACCGGGCTGGACCCGTGGCTGGCCGCCGCCTTCCCGCAGGCGCAGGAGCACGGGCGCGAGCAGCGTCCGACCGTCTGCCCGAAGCCGGGCCCGGGGTACGACCCGGAAGGCGGGGACCGGTGCCTGGGCGTCGACCATCCCGACGCCGTGCCCGGCCGCGCGTCGAGGGTGGAGATCAGCGTCGAGCAGCAGGTGGGGTACGACGTCGTGATCCGGTTCGTCGCGTACGACGTGTGAGAGCCCGGGCCGCGGCGGCGTGGTGCCGCGGCCCGCCGCCCGCTACAGGGCTTTGCCGACCAGCAGGTCCTCGCCCGCCACGTCGACCCGTACGGTGTCGCCGTCCCTGACCTCGCCGGAGAGGATCTCCTTCGCGAGACGGTCGCCGATCGCCGTCTGGATCAGGCGGCGCAGCGGCCGGGCACCGTACGCGGGGTCGTTGCCCTTGTCCGCCAGCCAGGCCAAGGCCTCGGGCGTGACCTCCAGGGCCAGGCGCCGGTCGGCCAGGCGCGCCGCCAGACGGCCGATCTGGAGCTGCGCGATGTGCGCCAGCTCGTCCTCGCCCAGTGCGGAGAAGACCACGGTGTCGTCCAGCCGGTTCAGGAACTCCGGCTTGAAGCTCGCCCTGACCACGTCCAGGACCTGCTTCTTCTTCTCGTCCGCAGGTGTGGACGGATTCATCAAGAACTGGCTGCCCAGGTTCGACGTGAGGATCAGGATCGTGTTGCGGAAGTCCACGGTGCGGCCCTGGCCGTCCGTGAGGCGGCCGTCGTCCAGGACCTGGAGCAGGATGTCGAAGACCTCGGGGTGGGCCTTCTCGACCTCGTCCAGGAGCACCACGCTGTACGGGCGGCGGCGCACGGCCTCGGTGAGCTGGCCGCCCTCCTCGTAGCCGACGTAGCCGGGCGGGGCGCCGACGAGGCGGGCCACGCTGTGCTTCTCGCCGTATTCGGACATGTCGATGCGGACCATGGCCCGCTCGTCGTCGAACAGGAAGTCCGCGAGCGCCTTGGCCAGCTCGGTCTTGCCGACGCCCGTCGGGCCCAGGAAGAGGAACGAGCCGGTCGGGCGGTCGGGGTCGGCGATTCCGGCGCGGGTGCGGCGTACGGCGTCGGACACGGCCCGGACGGCCTCCTTCTGGCCGATCAGGCGGCGGCCCAGCTCGTCCTCCATGCGGAGCAGCTTCTGGGTCTCGCCCTCCAGCAGCCGGCCCGCCGGGATGCCGGTCCAGGCGCCGACCACGTCCGCGATGTCGTCCGGGCCGACCTCGTCCTTGACCATGGTGTCCCGGGAGGCCTCCGCCTCGGCCTCGGCCTCGGTGGCCTCCGCCAGCTCGCGCTCCAGGGCCGGGATCTCCCCGTAGAGCAGCTTGGAGGCGGTGTCGAAGTCCCCGTCCCGCTGGGCGCGCTCGGCCTGGCCGCGCAGGTCGTCCAGGCGCTCCTTGAGCTCACCGACGCGGTTGAGGGACTGCTTCTCCTTCTCCCAGCGGGCAGTCAGGCCGCGCAGCTCCTCCTCCTTGTCCGCGAGGTCCTTGCGGATCTTGTCGAGGCGTTCCAGCGAGGCCGGGTCGGACTCGTTCTTCAGCGCCAGCTCCTCCATCCGCAGCCGGTCCACCGAGCGCTGGAGCTCATCGATCTCCAGGGGCGAGGAGTCGATCTCCATGCGCAGCCGGGACGCGGCCTCGTCGACGAGGTCGATGGCCTTGTCGGGCAGGAAGCGGGAGGTGATGTACCGGTCGGAGAGGGTCGCGGCCGCGACGAGCGCACTGTCGTTGATGACGACCTTGTGGTGGGCCTCGTAGCGGCCCTTGAGCCCGCGCAGGATCGCGATGGTGTCCTCGACGGACGGTTCGGCGACCAGCACCTGCTGGAAGCGCCGCTCCAGCGCCGGGTCCTTCTCGATGCGCTCGCGGTATTCGTCGAGGGTGGTCGCGCCGACCATGCGCAGCTCGCCGCGGGCCAGCATGGGCTTGAGCATGTTGCCCGCGTCCATTGCGG
This sequence comes from Streptomyces sp. NPDC006463, assembly GCF_042870715.1. NCBI lineage: Bacteria > Bacillati > Actinomycetota > Actinomycetes > Kitasatosporales > Streptomycetaceae > Streptomyces > Streptomyces sp. NPDC006463. The sequence continues at coordinate 282,894 of NZ_JBIAHP010000010.1, forward strand.
AGTCGCCGCCGGCGCCCGCGCCGACGACCGTGTGCAGCTCGTCGATGAAGGTGATGATCTGGCCGTCGCTGGACTTGATCTCGGCGAGGACGGTCTTGAGCCGTTCCTCGAACTCGCCGCGGTACTTGGCGCCCGCGACCATGGCTCCGAGGTCCAGGGCGACGAGCCGCTTGTCCTTCAGGGACTCGGGGACGTCGCCCTTGACGATGCGCTGGGCCAGGCCCTCGACGACGGCCGTCTTGCCGACGCCGGGCTCACCGATGAGCACCGGGTTGTTCTTCGTACGGCGCGAGAGCACCTGGACGACGCGGCGGATCTCGTGGTCGCGGCCGATGACCGGGTCGAGCTTGCCGTGACGGGCGGCCGCCGTGAAGTCGGTGCCGAACTTCTCCAGCGCCTTGTACTGGCCCTCGGGGTCGGGGGTGGTCACCCGCCGCCCTCCTCTCGCGTTCTCGAAGGCGTCCAGCAGCTTCTTCGCGCTCGCCCCCTGCTTGGACAGGACCTCGCCGGCCGCGCCGCCCTTGGCGGCGATGGCGATGAGCAGGTGCTCGGTGGACAGGTAGTCGTCACCCAGCTCGCCCGCCCTGGTGTCGGCCTCGGCGAGTACGGCGAGCAGCTCGCGGGTGGGCTGCGGGGGCGCGACCGTGGAGCCGGTGACGCTGGGCAGGGCCGCCAGCAGCCGCTCCGCGCCGCCGCGCACGGCGGCCTGGTCGGCGTCCGAGGCCGCGAGCAGGTCGGTGATGTTCTCGTTGTCCTCGCCGGCGAGGAGCGCCAGCAGGAGGTGCGCGGGGGTCAGATCGGCATGGCCGTCCTTGACGGCCCTGCTGGTGGCCGCGTTCAGCGCGGCTCGGCTCTTGTTGGTGAGCTCGGCGTCCACGGGGCGGCTTCTCCTCTCCGGAAGGGGTGACGGCACCCTGACCGACTCTGTCTAACTCTGACATGAACAACCTATGCAAAGTTGAGTCTATTCCACTCAAGGCAAGGAGTCGTACTCTTCGGGCCATGTCCCATGACCCACTCAACCCGACGCCCGAATACCTCGCCTTCTGGCGGGAACGGCACGTCTGCACGCTGACCACACCGCGTCCCGACGGCACGCCCCACGTGGTGCCGGTGGGCGTGACCTACGACCCGGAGGCCGGCCTGGCCCGGGTGATCAGCAACAAGCACAGCAAGAAGGTCCGCAACATCCTGGCGGCCCAGGCCGGGGAGCCGGGCGGGGCGCGGGTCGCGGTGTGCCAGATGGAAGGGCGCCGCTGGGCCACCCTGGAGGGCCGCGCGGTGATCCGTACGGACGAGGCGGCGGTCGCCGACGCGGTGGCGCGCTACGCGGAGCGCTACGGGCGCATACCCTCGCCCAATCCCGACCGGGTCGTCATGGAGATCACGCTGGACCGGGCCATGGGCCGCGCGTAAAAAGTTGAATTCTCACCCGCATCTTGTCCGGTCAGCGACTGGACGCGGACATCACAACGGCGCCATCGTGGTCAGGTCCACGATGGCGCCGTTGTGTGGGGGTAGCGCCTGAGCGATCTGCAACGACGGGGGAATCGCTTCAGGCACTGCGGGGGGTGGCGGTGGTGATATCGGGTTCGAAGAGCTGGTGATCGCGCTGATCAAGATTGACGAAGACCATTCCGTAGCGCACCTCGCAGCGGACGGGCTGCGGCGCGCCCCGCGGGCGGCGCAGGCACCGGTAGGCACGTACGTCCTCGTCCTCCTCGCGCACGACGACGATCGGTTGACCGAACAGGGTGACCATCAGCGAGTCCCCGGGGTACGGGATCGCCGTGGCCAGGTCGATGAACTGCCATCCCGACCGGTAAGCGGAGGCCATTTCGCGGCGGAAGCCGCGGTCGTCGGGGGTCATGCGTCCGAAGACTTCCCACCCATAACCGGCTTGGGTGCGGGGCCCCAGCCACTGTCGGCCAAGACCTTGCCCCAACCACTGTCGCTCTCACCGGTGGTGGCACCGGCCCCCCAACCGCTGTCGGCGGGCGTGCCGCCCCAGCTGGTCTGCGCGAGCGAGATTCCACCGACAGCAGCGGCCGTAGAGAGAGCAATGGCAGCCACCGAGCGAAGCAATTTCTTGTACATGGTCGACGTTGTCCTCACTTGATGGATTCCTCTCCCCCGCATCTCAGACGATGACTTATCGAGCCACGCCATTGCCACCGTGGCGATGCATCATGTTCCTGTACATGCAGGACCCTGGGGGTGGGAGATTTGCCGATTATGCGGATGAACCAGACACATCCCCACGCGGTGACGGACCTGTGCGACCTCGGGGCCGAGTTGTACGCGAGCGCGCTCAGCTCCGGCCGCATAGCCCGCGAAGAGGTCGAGCAGACGCCCTGCCTGCTGGAATTCGCGCTGCTGCACCCTGACCCGGACGACGACAACTGGCTCCGTCCGGTTCCACCTTCGGTGGCCCTCGCGCAGCGGCTGCACCCGCTGGAACGGGAGATCCTGCAGCGCCGGCGCTCTTCCATCGAGCTCACCGAAGCGTTTGAGCCATTCATGGCCATCAGCGCGCTGACTCCCGCCCCCACCCACGCGATCACCGTGCTGGAGGGATTCAACAGGATCAACGCGGCCCTCAACGTCGCCACCGCCGAATGCCAGGCGGAAATGCTCACCATCCAGCCGGGCGGCGGGCGTTCCGAGAACATTCTGAACCAGGCGATAGAGCGGGACCAGCCGCTCATCCGGCGTGGTGTCAGCATGCGCACCCTCTACCAGCACACCGTGCGCCACAGCCGCGGAACAATGGCGTACGTCGACCGGATGGCCAGCGGCAAGGTCGAGATCCGGACGTTGGAGGAGCTGGTCGAGAGGCTCATCATCTGCGACGAGTCGGTCGCCTTCATCCCCGCGAGCGACGACCAGCAGATCGCCCTGGAACTGCGGCACCCGGCGCTCGTCCGCTACCTGGCCCGGGTCTTCGAGCAGCTGTGGCGCCGGGCCACGCCGCTCAACGAGCAGATCCCCTACGATCCGACGCCCTCGGGGATCTCAGGCGTGCAGCGCTCCATCGCCCAACTCCTCGTCGAGGGGCACGTGGACGAGGCCATCGCGCGCCGCCTCGGCATGAACGTACGGACCTGCCGCGCGCACATCGCCAAGCTGGCCTCCGCCCTGGGCAGCGGCAGCCGGGCCCAGCTCGGCTTCCTCATCGCCCAGTCGGGGATCCTGGGCCAGGTCTCGGGGCCCACGCGGGATCCACAGCTCTGACCGGCGCCGGCGGCGCCGGGTACGCCGAAGGCCCCGCCCGGACACCGGGAGGGGCCTTCGCACGCGTTGTCAGTCCGTCGGCCGCTTGGGCCGCCAGACGACCAGGGCGCTGCCCGGCACCGGCGGCTGGTACGGGACCAGGTCGCGCCGGTAGGAGGCGTGCACCTGGGCCTCACGGGCCTGGAGCGTGGCCGCCGCGCCGTCCACCGCTGCGGAGAGCTCGGCCACGCGCTGCTGGAGCGCCGCGACCTGGTTCTCCAGCTCGATGATCCGCTTGATGCCCGCCAGGTTGATGCCCTCGTCCTGGGACAGCGCCTGCACCGTGCGGAGCAGCTCGATGTCACGGGCCGAGTAGCGCCGGCCGCGCCCGGCCGTACGGTCCGGGGAGACCAGGCCGAGACGGTCGTACTGGCGCAGGGTCTGCGGATGCAGACCCGAGAGCTGGGCGGCCACCGAGATCACGTAGACCGGGGTCTCGTCGGTGAGCTGGTACCCCCCACCCAAGCGGGAGGACTGTCGTCGGCGGCCGTCCATGTCATGCTCCCTTCGCGGACTCGAACAGCGCGGAGCGCGGGTCCTGCGACTCCGTCGCCTCGCGGTACATCTCCAGCGCCTCGCGGGCCTTGTCCGACAGCTCGACCGGGACCGCGATCTCCACCGTCACCAGCAGGTCGCCGCGGGTGCCGTCCTTGCGGACCGCTCCCTTGCCGCGGGCCCGCATCGTGCGGCCGCCCGGGGTGCCCGGCGGCAGCTTCAGCGTCACCGAGGGGCCGTTCAGGGTCGGGACCTTGATGTCGGCGCCCAGCGCCGCCTCCGCGAACGTCACCGGGACGGTCACCGTCAGGTTGTCGTCCTTGCGGCCGAACACCGGGTGGGAGTCGACGTGCACGACGACGTAGAGGTCTCCGCCCGGACCGCCGCGCTCGCCGGGCGCACCCTTGCCGCGCAGCCGGATGCGCTGGCCGTCGGAGACGCCCGCCGGGATCCGGACCTGCATGGTGCGCGAGCTGCGGGCGCGCCCGCTGCCCTTGCAGACGTCACAGGGGGTTTCGGCGATCAGGCCGCGGCCCTTGCAGTCCGCGCAGGGGTCGGTCAGCGAGAAGCCGCCGCCGCTGCCCCGCGAGACCTGGCCGGTGCCGACACAGGTCGGGCACACCCGGGGGGTGCCGTTCTTGTCGCCGGTGCCCGAACAGGCCTTGCAGGGGGCCTGGGAGGACATCCGGAGCGGGACCGTGGCCCCGTCCACCGCCTCGGTGAAGGAGAGGGTGACCTCCGACTCGATGTCCTGGCCGCGGCGGGGCTGGGTACGGGTTCCCGCACCGGGCCCGGCGCCGCGGTTGAACAGGCCGCCGAAGACATCGCCCAGACCGCCGCCGAAGCCGCCGCCCGCGCCGCCGGCACCCGGCTGGGTGCCGCCGAACAGGTCGCCGAGGTCGAAGTTGAACGAACCGCCGGCCCCGCCCGGCCCGGGGCGGAAGCCACCGTTGCCGAACAGGGCACGTGCCTCGTCGTACTCCTTGCGCTTCTTGGCGTCGCCGAGGATGTCGTTCGCCTCGGAGATCTCCTTGAAGCGCTCCTCGGCGGAGGCGTCGCCCTTGTTGGCGTCCGGGTGGAACTCGCGTGCGAGCTTCCGGTACGCCTTCTTGATCTCGGCCTCGGTGGCGTCCTTCGGGACACCGAGGACCTTGTAGTAGTCCTTCTCGACGAAGTCCTTCGTGCTCATCCCCGGTGTCCCTCCTCTCGTGCTCCTACTGGTTCAACATCAGCCCTTGTCGGGGGCATCCGTGTCCTTGTCCGACGGCGTGTCGGCCTCGGCCGACTCGGACTTGGGGGCCGCGCCCGGCTGGGGCTCGGCCACCGCGACCCGCGCGGGACGGATCGTACGCTCGCCGATCCGGTACCCCGGCTGCAGGATCGCCACGCAGGTCGTCTCGGTGACGTCCGGCGCATACGAGTGCATCAGGGCCTCGTGGATCGTCGGGTCGAAGGGCTCGCCCTCCTTGCCGAACTGCTGCAGGCCCATCTTGGCGGCGACCGTCTCCAGCGATTCGGCCACGGACTTGAAACCGCCGACCAGCTCGCCATGCTCCCGCGCCCGGCCGATGTCGTCCAGGGTCGGGAGGAGTTCCGTCAGGAGGGACGCGACCGCGATCTCCTTGACGGTGATCCGGTCCCGCTCCACCCGGCGGCGGTAGTTCTGGTACTCCGCCTGGAGCCGCTGGAGGTCCGTGGTGCGCTCACCGAGCGCCGTACGGGCCTGGTCCAGCTGCGCCAGCAGGGCCACATCCGCTCCAGAATCCCCGGCCGGGGCCGCCGCCTCCTCCTTGGCGGAGTCGGCGGCCTTCGGCTCGTCGGGCGTGCCGTCGACGGGGACGTCGGGCTTCTCCTCGAAGCCCGGGGTCTCCTCCGACATCAGGCAGCGCCGCCCTTCGGCTTCTCGTCGTCGACGATCTCGGCGTCGACGACATCATCGTCGGCCTTCGCCTGGCCCGCATCACCGGCAGCGGCGCCGGCGGCGCCCTGCGCGGCCTGGGCGTCGGCGTAGATCGCCTGGCCGAGCTTCTGGCTGACCGCGGCGAGCTTCTCGGTCGCGGTACGGATCTCGGCGGTGTCCTCGCCCTTGAGCTTCTCCTTCAGCTCGGCGACGGCCGCCTCGACCTCGGTCTTGACCTCGGCCGGAACCTTGTCCTCGTTGTCCTTGACGAACTTCTCCGTCTGGTAGACGAGCTGCTCGCCCTGGTTGCGGGACTCGGCCGCCTCCTTGCGACGCAGGTCCTCGTCCGCGTACTGCTCCGCCTCCTGGCGCATGCGGTCGACCTCGTCCTTGCCGAGCGAGGAGCCGCCGGTGACGGTCATCTTCTGCTCCTTGCCCGTGCCGAGGTCCTTGGCCGTGACGTGCATGATGCCGTTCGCGTCGATGTCGAAGGAGACCTCGATCTGCGGGACGCCACGCGGGGCCGGCGGCAGGCCGGTCAGCTCGAACATGCCGAGCTTCTTGTTGTACGCCGCGATCTCGCGCTCGCCCTGGTAGACCTGGATCTGCACGGACGGCTGGTTGTCCTCGGCCGTCGTGAAGATCTCGGAGCGCTTGGTCGGGATCGTGGTGTTGCGCTCGATCAGCTTGGTCATGATGCCGCCCTTGGTCTCGATACCCAGGGACAGCGGGGTCACGTCGAGGAGCAGGACGTCCTTGACCTCACCCTTGAGCACACCGGCCTGGAGGGTGGCGCCGATGGCCACGACCTCGTCCGGGTTGACGCCCTTGTTGGCGTCCTGACCGCCGGTGAGCTCCTTGACGAGCTCGGCGACGGCCGGCATACGGGTGGAGCCGCCGACCAGGACCACGTGGTCGATCTCGGACAGGTTGATGCCCGCGTCCTTGATGACGTTGTGGAACGGGGTCTTGCAGCGGTCGAGCAGGTCCGCGGTCAGCTGCTGGAACTGCGAGCGCGTGAGCTTCTCGTCCAGGTGCAGCGGGCCCTCGGCGGACGCCGTGATGTACGGCAGGTTGATCGAGGTCTCCGTGGAGGAGGACAGCTCGATCTTCGCCTTCTCGGCGGCCTCGCGCAGACGCTGGAGCGCCATCTTGTCCTTGGACAGGTCGACGCCGTGGCCGTTGGCGAACTGCTTCACCAGGTAGTCGACGACGCGCTGGTCCCAGTCGTCGCCACCGAGGTGGTTGTCACCGTTGGTGGCCTTGACCTCGACGACACCGTCGCCGATCTCCAGGAGCGACACGTCGAAGGTGCCGCCACCGAGGTCGAAGACGAGGATGGTCTGGTCGTCCTTGTCGAGACCGTAGGCCAGAGCGGCGGCGGTCGGCTCGTTGACGATGCGCAGGACGTTCAGGCCCGCGATCTCACCGGCCTCCTTCGTCGCCTGACGCTCGGAGTCGTTGAAGTAGGCCGGGACGGTGATGACCGCGTCCGTGACCTTCTCACCCAGGTACGCCTCGGCGTCACGCTTCAGCTTCTGCAGGATGAAGGCGCTCATCTGCTGCGGGTTGAAGTCCTTGCCATCCAGGTTGATCTTCCAGTCAGTGCCCATGTGGCGCTTGACGGAGCGGATGGTCCGGTCCACGTTCGTGACCGCCTGGCGCTTGGCCACCTCGCCGACGAGGACCTCGCCGTTCTTGGCGAAGGCGACGACGGACGGCGTGGTCCTGGCGCCCTCGGCGTTGGTGATGACGGTGGGCTCGCCGCCTTCCAGAACGCTGACGACGGAGTTAGTGGTGCCCAGGTCGATGCCGACCGCACGTGCCATTTTGATTCCTCCAGCTGACTTGAGTGGAACAGACTCAACCATGCCGCATCGCCGCGTGGACGTCAACAGAGCTGAGTCGATGCGACTCAACCTTTAGGTCGCCCTTACGCGCAACCCGTGGCATCGGCCCTGACGGCGCGGGGTCCGGGGCGCCGGGCCAGGCCGCGGGCGCGGCACCCGAACGGGGCATCCGGCCGCGCGCCACCCCGGGACCGCCGGAGGCATGCGGCACGGTGCTGACATGCCTCTGCTGCTGCCCCTCCCCGCCCGGCCAGGGCGCCGGCCGGTCAGGCCCTCGGCCAAGCGGGTGCTCGACCTCATCGGTGCGGCGATCCTGCTCGTCGTGCTCGCCGCCCCCCTCGCGGCAGCGGCAGGGCTGCTCTTCGCGACCCGGGGCGGCCGCGCGTTCGTACGGGTACCGGCGGCCGGTCTGGCCGGACGGCCGTTCCGCACCTGGCGGCTGCGCACCGGCGACGCCGGCCGCCTCGGCGCGGCCCTGGAGCGCTGCGCACTGGACTCGGCGCCCCAGCTGATCAACGTGCTCCGCGGCGAGATGTCCCTGGTCGGGCCGCGCCCGGATTCCCGTACAGACCGGCCCGAGCGGCTCTTCGTACGGCCCGGGATGACCGGGTTGTGGCAGGTCAGCGCGCGCTCCGACCTACCCTGGGAGGAAATGGCGCTGCTCGACCGGCACTACGTGGAGAACCATTGGCTGGGGATGGACCTGGCGATCCTCGCGCAGACGCCGCGGGCGGCCTATCGGCAAAGGCATGCCTGAGCGACACAGATCACCGCGCGCTCAGCTACATTGCGGCGTCGGGAGTGGGTAACCTCATGCCTTGACTCAATAAGTTACCGCTTAGTAAGTACCGCCCGAGGAGCCCTCCCATGCAACTCGCCGCGATCATCGTGTCGCTGGTCATCACGGTGGTAGCCGTCGCGCTGTTCGGCCGTGCCATCGCGCAGATCTACCGCTTCGTGCGCCTCGGCCAGCCAGTGCCCGCGGGCACGCGCACCGGCGACCCCACACAGCGCACCATCACGCTGGTCAAGGAATTCCTCGGCCACACCCGCATGAACCGCTGGGGCATCGTCGGGTTCGCGCACTGGTTCGTGGCGGTGGGCTTCTTCTCGCTGCTGCTGACGATCGTCAACGCCTTCGGCCAGCTCTTCCAGGCCGACTGGCTGATCCCGATCATCGGTGACTGGCTGCCCTACGAGATCTTCACCGAGTTCCTCGGCCTGATGACCGTGCTCGGCATCGTCACCCTGATCGTGATCCGGCAGCTGAGCCGGCCGGGCAGGGCGGGCCGCAAGTCCCGCTTCACGGGCTCCAAGACGGGCCAGGCGTACTTCGTCGAGGCCGTCATCCTGATCGTCGGCGTCTGCATCATGACGCTGCGCGCGCTGGAAGGGGCCCAGCACGGCGTCGAGGGCTGGGAGCCGGGCTTCTTCGCCTCGTACCCGCTGATCGCCGCGTTCGACGGGCTCGACCTGAGCACGATCCAGTACCTGACGTACTTCTTCGCCGCTCTCAAGATCGTCACCTCCTTCACCTGGATGATCACGGTCTCGCTCAACACCAACATGGGTGTCGCCTGGCACCGCTTCCTCGGCTTCCCGAACATCTGGTTCAAGCGGAACGCGGACGGTTCGACGGCGCTCGGCGCCCTCCAGCCGATGACCAGCGGCGGCAAGGAGATCGACTTCGAGGAGCCGGGCGAGGACGACGTCTTCGGCGTCTCCCAGGTCGAGCAGTTCTCCTGGAAGGGCATCCTCGACTTCTCCACGTGCACCGAGTGCGGTCGCTGCCAGTCGCAGTGCCCGGCCTGGAACACCGGCAAGCCGCTGTCCCCGAAGCTCCTGATCATGTCGCTGCGCGACCACGCGCACGCCAAGGCCCCGTACCTGCTCGCCGGTGGCGGCAAGGACATGGAGGGCAACGAGAAGGCGACGGCGGAGCAGCTGGCGGACGTCCCGGCGGCCGCTCTGGCGGAGGCCGAGCGCCCGCTGATCGGGACGGCCGAGGAGAACGGTGTCATCGACCCGGACGTGCTGTGGTCCTGCACGACCTGCGGTGCGTGCGTCGAGCAGTGCCCGGTCGACATCGAGCACATCGACCACATCGTCGACATGCGCCGCTACCAGGTGATGATCGAGAGCGCGTTCCCGTCGGAGGCGGGCACGATGCTCAAGAACCTGGAGAAGAAGGGCAACCCCTGGGGCCTGGCCAAGAAGCAGCGCGTCGAGTGGACGAAGGAGGTCGACTTCGAGGTCCCGATCATCGGGAAGGACGCGGAGGACCTCTCGGAGTTCGACTACCTGTACTGGGTCGGCTGCGCGGGCGCCCTGGAGGACCGGGCCAAGAAGACGACGAAGGCCTTCGCGGAGCTGCTGAACATCGCGGGCGTCAAGTTCGCGATCATGGGCGGCGACGAGAAGTGCACCGGTGACTCCCCGCGCCGCCTGGGCAACGAGCCGCTGTTCCAGCAGCTGGGCCAGGAGAACGTGGCCATGCTGAACATGGCCTTCGGCGAGGACGACGAGGACCCGGCGACGAAGAAGCCGAAGTCGGCGAAGCGGATCGTCTCGACCTGCCCGCACTGCTTCAACACCATCGCGAACGAGTACCCGCAGCTGGGCGGCGAGTACGAGGTCATCCACCACACGCAGCTGCTCCAGCACCTGATCGACGAGGGCCGGCTGACGCCGGTGACGCCGGTCGAGGGTCTGATCACGTACCACGACCCGTGCTACCTGGGCCGGCACAACAAGGTCTACACGCCGCCGCGCGAGATCATGTCGGCCGTGCCGGGCCTGCGGCAGCAGGAGATGCACCGCCACAAGGAGCGGGGCTTCTGCTGTGGCGCCGGTGGCGCGCGGATGTGGATGGAGGAGCGGATCGGCAAGCGCATCAACAACGAGCGTGTCGACGAGGCGCTGTCCCTGAACCCGGACATCGTGTCGACGGCGTGCCCGTTCTGCCTGGTGATGCTGACCGACTCGGTGAACGGCAAGAAGAACGACGGCAAGGCCAAGGAGTCCGTGCAGGTCGTGGACGTGGCCCAGCTGCTGCTGGACTCGGTCAAGACCCCGGAACCGCCGGTGGTCGAGCCGGAGCCCGAGCCGGAGCCGGAGCCGGAGCCCGTCGTTGAGGCGAAGGCCGAAGCCAAGGCGGAGCCCGCCGCCGAGGCCAAGGCCGAAGCCAAGGCCGAGCCCGCCGCCGAGGCGAAGCCCGAAGCCAAGGCCGAACCCGCCGCCGAGGCCAAGGCCGAAGCCAAGACCGAACCCGCCGCCGAGGCCAAGGCCGAGACCAAGGCGGAGCCCGCCGCCGAGGCGAAGCCCGAAGCCAAGGCCGAGCCCGCCGCCGAGGCGAAGCCCGAGCCCGAGGCCAAGCCCGAGGACGCCAAGTAGTCCCTGGCGACACCGGCACCACGGAACGGCCGGTCCCCTACCCGGGGGGCCGGCCGTTCCCGCATGTCAGCCCTCGTCCCCCCGCCCGGTCGCGGACCCTCGGAAACCACCGCGGCCAGGTAAACCGGGGCCAACGCCCGGGTGAGGAAAACCCCCCGGGGTTCCCCTAGGGGATGTCACAGGTCAGCCGCAAAGGCCACGGGTTCCGGCAGCCCGTCCACGGCGGCCCGCGGGACCGGGTACTTTCGATCACGTGGCTGGATTCAGGATCGGACGCGGCCGGGACAACAACCGCACCCCGCAACAACCCCCGCGGCAGCAGCCGTACGGACAGCAGCAACCGCCGCCGTACGGCCAGCAGCCCTACCCTCAGGCAGGCCCGCCGCCGCAGCAGCAGTGGCCGCAGCCGGGTCCGGGGGGACACGGCGAGCCCGAGTACTTCGACCCGTACGGACAGCAGCAGCCGCCGCAGGCGCAGCAGCCCCCGTACGGCCACGGAGGGCACGGCGGCCACGGGGGCTACACCAACGACAACCCCGGGCACACCCAGGTCTTCGCCGTCGGCGAGGACCCGTACAGCCAGGGCGGGACGTACCAGGCGGGCGTGGGCGCGGCCGCTCCGGCCGGCCCGCGGCTGCCGTGGAAGGAACTGCTCCGCGGCATCGTGATGCGGCCGGGGCAGACCTTCCTGCAGATGCGCGACTACGCCGTCTGGGGGCCGGCGCTGACCGTGACCTTCCTCTACGGGCTCCTCGCGGTCTTCGGCCTCGACGACGCCCGCAAGGACGTGATCAACGCGACCCTCGCCAAGGCCGTCCCGATCGTCCTCTCCACCGGCGTGGCCTTCGTCATCTGCGGGCTGCTCCTGGGCGCGGTCACGCACACCCTGGCCCGCCAGATGGGCGGCGACGGCTCCTGGCAGCCCACCGTGGGCCTGTCGATGCTGGTCATGTCGCTGACGGACGCCCCTCGCCTGCTCTTCGCCGTGTTCCTGGGCGGCGACAACGGCATGGTCCAGGTACTGGGCTGGGCCACCTGGGTGGCCGCGGGCTTCCTGTTCACGTCCCTCGTCGCCAAGTCGCACGACCTGCCGTGGCCGAAGGCGCTGGGCGCTTCCGCGATCCAGCTCATCGCCCTGCTGTCGATCATCAAGCTGGGCACGATCTAGCACCGCACGTGAAGGGGCCCGCCGCGCAGTGTCTGCGCGGCGGGCCCCTTCACGTGTGCCCTCAGATGGGGCCGGTCTCGGCGCTCCGATGTGCGGCGGAGAGGGTGAAGGAGAGGAGGGCTGTGGCGGTGAAGTCGTCGGCGGATTCGACCGTCTGCCAGGCGCCCACGTGGTCCATGAAGCCGCCGCCGTGGCCGTCGAGGGCGAAGGGGTCGCCCTGGCCGGTCGGGCACTTGCGCATGGTGGGGAAGGAGTTGAGGTCCTTGAGCTTGTCTGCCGCGTTGGGGCCATTGACGACGCCGCCCCGCAGGATGTCGCATTCGCCGCCCAGGTCACCGGCGAGGTTGGCCGGCTGGTGTTCGGGGCAGTGCGGGAAGGTGGTCCCGGCGCCGACGACGAAGGATGACCCCCCATGCGTTGGCGCCCAGCGCCCAGTTGCGCTGCTGGGTCGGAGCGGATCTGCCGCTGCCGTCCTCCGCATCGCCCTTGCCGAGGCCGGCCTGGACGTAGAGGGTGCGGGACCCGTCGCCCGACCGCACCGGCGTCACGGTCACCACCGAGACCGCCATCGTCAACGGCGACCCCGAGCTCCTCGCCCAAGCAGTCCGCAACCTCGTGGAGAACGCACTGCGACACGGCGGCGGCACCCCGGTCGAGGTGAACGTCACCACCGACCGGGCAACGGTGCGGGACCACGGCGCCGACGTACCGGCCGAAGACCGCGCACGGGTGTTCGCACGCCACGTCACCGGAGCCGCGAGTACTGGAACCGGCGCGGGCCTCGCCATCGTCCGCTGGGTCGCCGAACTCCACGGCGGCACCGCCCAGCTCTCCCCCGCACACGGCGGCGGCCTGCTGGCGGAGCTGCTACTGCCCCAGCACGCAAGCAGCTGACACGGGGCAGCTGGCGTCTCTCACCCGCACCGGAAGATCGTCGAGAACAGGCCGCGCGCAGGACTACGCGTCGAGGACCTGGCCCTCACGCTTCACGACGGGCGGCTCGACCGACCAGGGGAAGTTGATCCACTCGTCGGTCTTCTTCCACACGTACTCGCACTTCACGAGGGAGTGCGACTTCTCGTAGATGACCGCGGACCGTACCTCGGCGACGTGCCCGAGGCAGAAGTCGTGCACGAGCTTGAGCGTCTTGCCGGTGTCGGCCACGTCATCGGCGATGAGGACCTTCTTGTTGGTGAAGTCGATCGCCTCGGGCACGGGAGCCAGCATGACCGGCATCTCCAGCGTTGTCCCGACACCGGTGTAGAACTCGACGTTCACCAGGTGGATGTTCTTGCAGTCGAGCGCGTACGCCAGGCCGCCGGCGACGAACACACCGCCCCGGGCGATGCTCAGGATGATGTCTGGCTCGTAGCCGTCGTCTGCGATGGTCTGCGCGAGCTCCCGCACAGCCCGCCCGAATCCCTCGTAGTCGAGGTTTTCGCGTACCACGTCACTCATGCCTCGTGCCTCACCTGGGTGCGGTGGAAATTCTGGAAGGAGCGCGAGGCTGTCGGCCCGCGCTGCCCCTGGTACCGGGATCCGTAGCGCTCACTGCCGTACGGGAACTCGGCGGGCGAGCTGAGCCGGAACATGCACAGCTGCCCGATCTTCATGCCCGGCCAGAGCTTGATCGGCAGGGTGGCGAGGTTCGACAGCTCCAGGGTCACGTGACCCGAGAACCCGGGGTCGATGAACCCGGCGGTCGAATGCGTCACCAGGCCGAGGCGGCCCAGGCTGGACTTCCCCTCCAGTCTGGAGGCGATGTCGTCCGGCAGCGAGATGACCTCGTACGTCGAGGCGAGCACGAACTCGCCCGGATGCAGAATGAACGCCTCGTCGCCCTCCGGCTCGACCATCCTGGTCAGGTCGGTCTGCTCGACGGCGGGGTCGATGTGCGCGTAGCGGTGATTCTCGAACACCCGGAAGAACCGGTCGAGACGTACATCGATGCTGGAGGGCTGCACCATCGATTCCTCGAACGGGTCGATGCGAACCCGTCCGCTGTCGATCTCGGCCCGGATGTCTTTGTCAGAGAGAAGCACGTCCCGAGGATACGCAGTGCGCGCGGGCCACCCCCAATCGAGAGCGGCGGCCCGCGTGCCCGTCCCCTATCGCTTGACCGCCGGCCCCACGGGCACGGCCTGCCTCAGCCGCGCGCAGCGCGGACACCGCAGCAACCGTCCGGGCCCGATCCGGCCGGCACCGAGGTGCTGCAGCGGGAAGGAGGCGGTACTGAAAACGTGCCCTTCGGCACAGCGGACGACGGTGTGCTCCATCGAGTCCCTTTCCCCAACGAGCCATACTGCGATGAATCGCCACATTAGGGGATGATCGAGACCTGCTCCAGCCGCCGCTCCGCACACACGGTACGCCCCAACTCCCGCACCCACACGCCTCCGTGCACGCCACACATGACAACGACCCCGCGGTCGATTCACCGGGGGTCGATCATGGGGTAGAGTGGGCAACGATACAGATCCAGGCAACTGGAAACGTATGCGGATGTAGTTTAATGGTAGAACATGAGCTTCCCAAGCTTATAGCGCGGGTTCGATTCCCGTCATCCGCTCTTGCAAGAAGGCCCAGGTCAGCGACCTGGGCCTTCTTCGTTGCCTAGATCTCAAGGGCCCTTCCGTGCCCTCCGCGTGCGCCAACTCGCAGGAACACGCCGCCCAGAGGGCCTTTCGCGCACCACTTGCGCCACCTGAGCGCGGTCCCGACCGCCACCTCCTCAGCCAGTGGGCCGACGGATCCCACCCAAGTGGGAGCTCCTCCGCGCCGTCCCACCACCCCGCGAGCCCACGTCTATCTCCTGGCTCGGGAGGAGAGACAGTGCGACCGCCTCGACAAGCCGGGGCTCGTGGATACGGCGATGGGGCCAGACACGATGTGCCTGGCCCCATCGGGGCGAAATCTGCCGCGCGAGCCCTTCACTCCAGGCCGGTGGCTTCGAGGTGCGCGAGGAAGGCCGCGACGAGCCGGGGCCGCGTCACTTCGGGGACGGGGGCGTCGGGCAGATCCTCTTCCAGCCCCCATGCGGTGTTGAACGTCATCGCCACACCCTCCGGGACGACGTGCTCGCGGAGCCAGCCGACGAAGTTCGCCGCCGCCCGGGCGGTGGAGTCGAGGATCGAGATGCCCTCGGGCTGGACCCGTGCGTACCCTTCGAGCTCTTCGCCTTCGAGGGTGATGCCGTAGTGCATGGCCGAGCCTCGGATCTGCCCGCCTTCCTGGATCCGGATGAACCCGTCCGGATCACGCTCCAGGAGCCTGGCCTTCAGGCTGTCGTACGTCAGCCCCCAGGTCTGCCCCTCTATGGGGGTGAAGACGTACATGGTGCGCAGTTCGGCGAGCTGGGACGCGTCCACGGGTGTACTCCTCGGCGGTGCAGGGTGGGTCAGGGAACGTAGCGGGCATGGCCCTTGACGCCGTATGCCGCCATCATCACGCGCCAGTAGGCGACGGAGTCGGGATTGTTGGTGACCGTTTCCACTCCGCGCATCTCTGTGTTGCGCGGGTCGTTCAGTGCGGCGGCGTACTTCTGCAGCTCGTTCCGGTCGGGGTCGAAGAGGAACTCCTTCTTGCCCGTCCGGTGGTTGGTACGGAGCTCTTCGAGCGACCGGTTGCACTTCTTGCCGGGGTTGTTGACGTACTTGGCCTCGACGGCCATCCCGTCGCTGTCGCGGAAGCCGTCCACCATCCGCTGGACGCACACAGGAAGGCGAGTCCGGCGGGGACGGCAGCCGGCACCGGTGCCGGTTCCGCGAGTTCCGCGACACCGCGAGCACCGTGCTGCACAACTGCGGCAGGCTGCTTCCTCTACCGATCCGCGGGCCTGTACAAGGTGCGGGGCGGCTCCTGGGGGAACGGGACCGCCCTCCACTGCGTGCTGAACCTCGACCTCTTCCGGCCATGGCCCGCGATGTCCCTCCTGTTGGACGAACACCCGGTCGCGGTCGCCATCGCCGGCTACCTGACGGTGCTGCTGCAGGTCGCATTCCCGTTCGTCCCGTTCGGCAGGCTCAAATTCCCCGTCCTGATCATGCTGGTGAGCCTGCACCTTGGAATCGCAGTCCTCTTGGGGCTTCCGGTCTTCGGTGTTCCTTCCGGACCGCTCCTACCGGTCCTCGGGGTGTCTGTGTTCGTGGCCTTCCCGGCCGCCGGGCTTAGGGAGGACGCGGGCTCCGGTACGGGGAGAACCCGCCCGCATCGCCATGGTCCGCGGGGCTGGGCGGGGACCGCGTCCCTCCTCGGCACTGAAGGGACGGCCGCCTCAGACGCTGCCACACCAGGGAGGAGCGTCATCCGTGTGCCTCGCTTCGCAGTCGACATGATGCAGACCCTCGCAGTGCGTGTCAGCGTGATCCGAGAGGAATCCGTACCCCACGCATCAAGAGGAGTCGCCGTCATGGACGGTAGGCAGGACAAGCGTCAGCAGCCGGGCAAGGGCCGCGAGGCGCAGGAACACCATCGCCCCGGAGACCCCGCGCAGCCCCAGCCGGGCAAGTCGTCCCGCGAGAAGGGACGCAAGCCCGGCCAGGAGGAGACCTCGCGCCGCCGCGAGGACGACCTGCTGCGCGAAGAGGACTTGCACGACGAGGGGCTCTGACCGGCGCACCACTCGCCCACCCGCCCAGAGCCCGGCCGGTCCACAGTCATCCCGGCCGGATTCTGTCGCGTCCCGCCCGGCGCCGGCCCTGAGGCCCGCAGCCGCGCACGCTGTCGCTGTCACGGCTCATAGATGTTGATCGCCGCACCCTGCAGACCGCGCCGAGCCCGCCTGACCTGGCAGGCCAGTGAGGTGCGTCTTGCGGTGCGAGGACGGCGAACGTGGACGCCGACACAGGAGGTCACACGGGCGAGGGGCTGCACCCTTCTCAGCGCACGCGGCGGCGCCCGGAGCGCCGCCAGTGCGTGCCCAGGTACATCAGGGCCGCAACGGGGATGGCCTCCGGCGCACCGATGCTGTGCCCGCCCCTATCGACCACGTCGTGCCTGCGCCACTCCCGGATGTCGGCTGCCTCAGCCCGCCCCCGCCTGACCAGGGGCACCAGCGATGAGGAGCTGAGCGGCCTCGGTGAGGTTGTCGGCGCGGATGGCGCGGGCCATCATTTCGCGGGCGGCGTCGGTGGTGGTGTCCGGGGGAACCACCAGCAGCGCGAAGTGGTCGTTTTCGCCGCGGGTGATCAGGACGGTGTCGTCGCCGACCGGGTCGGAGTCCACGTGCACGACCTGATCGTCGATGACCAGGCGGGTCGGGAGGCCGTTCCAGGCGGACGCGTCCACGCCCACCCGGGTGATCCGCCCGAGATGCCCCGTCAACACGCTGATCAGCGCGGGCAGCTCGGTCTCGACGTCACGGGTGCGCGGCCACCACGCGCCATCCAGGAGCCCCTCCCGGGAGCTCGTGGTCTCCAGCCGCAGCAGGGCCGTACCCGGTTTGACCGCCTGATGGATCGCATCCGGCAGGAGCAGTGGGGGTGTGTGGGGGATGTCGGAGTCAGCCATGTGGATGCGCCCGTCTACGGCGTGCGGCCGTGCATCACCGCAGGTCGGCGCTGATACCGACGCCGACGCCCAGTCGGCGACGTGCACGAGCCCGCCGTCGTTTCACGATACCCCCGCCGCCCACTGGACCGCCCACTCCACCGCCCGCCGGAAAATGCCTGGTCACGCCGGTCAGAGTCCGCCGAACAGGCGTACAGTGAAGGCACCGGGAGTACTTCGCACACCGGCTTTCATGCGGGTGTCATTTCCGGCGATCGCCTAAAAACCGGGCTGCCGACGGGCAGTCCGGGGGCAGGTCCACATCATGACCACCACCCTTGACCGGACCGCGCCCCGCAACCTCGGCGCAGAGCTCCCGGCACGCGTGTCCCTCACCCCGAAGACCACCCTCGCCGGCCAGCTGGACGGGGCCTGGTGGCCCTACTCCCGCGACCTCGGAGCCGAGCTTCCACCGCTCGCCGCCGCCCTGGCGGAACCCTGGGGGCACGTCACCCGCGTCACCGTGAACCCCATCCGCTGGCCGGTCGTACCGCACACAGTGACCGTGGACGGGCGCAAGCTGCACGTGGGCTGGTTCACCGAACAGGACCCCGACAAGCTGATTCTGCTCTCCTACACGGTCGGCCGCTGGGACCTCCTCGTCATCCCGCCCGAGACCGCACCCGCAGCCGCGGCCCGCCTGATGGCCGCCGCCGCGATCCCGGGCAGCGCCCTCACTGCGGGCGTCCTCATGGCCAACGAAGCCGCCATCGGGCGCAGCATCCGCGACGCCCAGCGCCAGGAAGCCGGCTGGGAGGACGAAGGCGGGGCCTGCATGTCTCCCTTCGGGAACCGGTTGGACCGACGCGCCCTCCCGATGCCCGGGAACGGCTGGAGGTGAGCTCCGTGGAGACCATCGTCCTCATCGCGGTGATCATCCTCGGGATCGCCATCGGAATGCGCTGGATCCACCTGCTCAACGCCCGACACGACGCACGGATCGCGGCCTACCACTTCAGCGACCCCCTGCCGAGACCTCCCGGCCTGCCGGACGGCACCAGTCGTCGAGCCCACCGCACGGATGCCGACCGGTGAGGAACAGGCCTTCCTCCGACCGGGAGCAGCGGGCGGGGCGCCACGGCGTCCCCACCCGCCGGCTTGTCGCCCACCCCGAAGGGAACACGCCCACGTGAAGTTCATCGAGACCCAGACACTGCCATCGCTCGGGCACGCCGAGGTACGGATCATCGCGCACACGCCCGAAGCCGCCCGAGCGGTCGCGGAGGCGCTTCGCCACTGCTTCGCCGGAGCGGAACAACGCAGCTATCCCGGCCTCGACGGCGATACCCGCCTCCACCTCACCGTGGACACGGCAACACCCGCCGGCCCCGCCCGCTCCTGGCTGGCCGCCAGTCGCAGCCCCGTCGGCATCGGCGCCCACTCCGACGAGACCTGATAGCCCCCACGGGCCCCGGGCCCCCGCACGCGAAAGGACGCGGTCATGGCCACACTGCGCGAACGCAAGACCTACCGCGAGCAGGTACTCCGGGTCCTGTACGAAGCCGTCGAAGGCAATCGCCTCCTCGGCATCACCGGAGCGACGCTGCACCGTGACCTCGCCATTCCGGACCAGGATCTGGCCGCCGCCTGCACCTACCTGGCGGGCGAAGGACTGATCACCGTCGACTGGGAGCCGGGCAACACCCCGGCGATGGTCACCCTCACCCACGAAGGCATCCGGCGCATGGAGGCCGAGGAGGAAGAGACGGCCTAGATGCGGGCGAACTTCTCGGTCTGGTGGGCGAAATCCTGGGCCATGGCGGCGCTGACCGTGGGTTTGGTGTCGCTGATGGTGTCCAGGTAGTCGTCGGTGGTGGGGCGGGTCCGGGTTCCGGTGTCGAAGGTGCGCTCGAACTGGCCTTGGGAGACCGTACGCGCCACATGGGCGATGTCGGCGGGAGTGAACCCCTCGCTGGCGGACGCCAACGCCGCGCTGTCGGCCTCCGCGCCCGCTCGGGCCAGGTAGCTCTCCCACAGCGCCGTTCTGGCGCGGTCGTCGGGCGGGCCGATCGGCAACACGTAGTCGAAACGGCCGTGCCGCAGGAAGGCGGAGTCGAGCGTGGTCACGTTGTTCGTGGCGCAGACGAGCAGCCGGCCGTCCTGGCTTCGGAACCGGACGATCGCCTTGAGCAGTTCGTTGACGACACCGACCGCGGTCGCGTCCGCGCCGCTCCGGGTCCCGGCGATCTCCTCGACCTCGTCGATGAAGACCAGGACGTGGTCGAGCCGGGCGATGTCGTCGAAGCGCCGGTTCAGCCCGCTCGCCAGCCCGTACTCGGCGGCCAGACGGGCGGGGAACAGTTCGAGGAAGGGCCATCCCAGGCGGCTGGCGATCGCGTGCGCGAACGTGCTCTTCCCCGTCCCGGGCGGCCCGAACAGCATCACCGCCCGCGGCGGCTCCACCCCGTGCTGGGCGGCCATTTCGGGATGGGCCAGTGGCAGGACCAGGCGTCGCTCGATGAGCAGCTTCTCCCTCTGCATGCCCGCGACCTTCTGCCACAGTCCCCCGGGCGGCAGCTCCGCCCCGATTGAGGAGAGCATGCTGACCGCCTGAGGAGTCACTCGCCCGCGCTTCTCGAAGAAGACCAGACCCGGACGGGCGCCGAAGCCGCAGTTGTGCAGGGCGGCGGCACCGGGCTCGCCCTCGGGCAGGACCGCGTGCACCGTTCGGACGCCACCGGCGAACAGCCGGTGCTCCAGGGCCGTGATCAGGTCGCTGCCCAGCTCCTGGTGCCGCCAGGCGGGCACCATGCAGATGCGCAGGATCCACGCCCTGTCACCCTCCACCCTGCTCACCGCGGCACCGACCACCACCTCGTCCGCCGTGGCCACCACCGCCGGGTGGAGAGCCTGGAGGGCCGCCACGGCGTCCGAGAGCGGAAAGAGAGGTGACTCCTCGGCCGTGCCGCTCTCCGCATCGACGCGGATCACCGCTTCGAGATCGTCCTGGACGTAGTCCCTGACACGCCAACCCGTCATCGCCAGCTCCGCGTGTTCGGCCGTACTCCCATCATCGGCCGACGTGCGCGGGACGCGCACATCGGCCGGGCGAACGGTGTGGTCCAGGACCTCCACGGCAACGCCGGTGCCGCGGGCCGGAAAATGCTTGGTAGCACCCGGTCAGGCCCCGTCGGCGCGCGCCGGGGCTCGACCGTGGAAGCCCTGCGAACCGGCCCACCGGGCATCCGGGTGGTGGAGGCCGTCGGGCACGGAAGCCGTGTGGCGTGCCCGGTGGCGGGGGAGCATCCTGGAGCCACGCCGCCCGTGCAGCCGGACGCCGGCCCGCCGCCCGGTTGGAGGCAACAGGATGACCGTCGGAAGGCGCGGGGACCCGGACCGCTCGGAGAGCTTCGGGGAGGAACTGCTCGGGGTGCTCCTGGACCGGGCGCACGAGCTGGCGCCGCACATGGTCGGCCCGCTCGTCGCCGAGACGGTGGCCCGGATGGGGGGCCGCGAACCACAGATCCTGCTCCAGGACTACGGACAGCAACAGCTGGTCCCCCTGCCCGCCGACGGGGTGGCCGCAGGTGATCCGCAGCCCATCGACCGGTCCGAAGCCGGCCGGTGCTTCCTGGAGTCACGCCCCGTCGAAGTCCTGACGCCCGACGGCGTACGGGTCCACCTGCCCCTGCTGGACGGCGGCGACCAGGTGGGGGTCCTCGCCGTCACACTGGACGGGATCGACGACGACGCCCGCCGCCTCCTGCGCAGGATCGCGGGCCTGGCGGCCGACCTGCTGCAGACCAAGAACGGCTACACCGACCTCTTCTTCCGGACCCGCCGCAGCGAACCGATGAGCGTCGCCGCAGAGATCCAGTGGTCCCTGCTGCCCCCGCTGTCGATGGTGATGCCGCGCGTCGCGGTCGCCGGAGTACTGGAGCCCGCCTACGCCGTGGCGGGGGACAGCTTCGACTACGCCCTGAACGGCGACGTCCTGCACCTCGCCATGGTCGACGCCATGGGGCACGGCCTGGACGCGGCCACGATGGCCACGGTGGCCATCGGCGCGTACCGCCACGCCCGCCGGATCAGCATCGAACTGTCCGAGATCTACCTCTTCATGGACCGGGCCGTCGCCGAGCAGTTCGACCCGGACCATTTCGTGACCGCGCAGATGATGCGCCTGGACACGGACACGGGACGCCTCCAGTGGGTCAACGCGGGGCATCCCGCGCCGAT
Source organism: Streptomyces sp. NPDC006463 (assembly GCF_042870715.1). NCBI lineage: Bacteria > Bacillati > Actinomycetota > Actinomycetes > Kitasatosporales > Streptomycetaceae > Streptomyces > Streptomyces sp. NPDC006463. Next base: position 304,699 of record NZ_JBIAHP010000010.1, read on the forward strand.
GCTGATCCGCGCGCACCGCGTCGTACGCCGTCTGGACAGCCCCACGACCCTCCCCGTCGGCTTCGGAGGGGCCCAGCCACAGGTCAGCGCGGTGGCACTGGAGCCGGGTGACCGCGTCCTCTGCTTCACCGACGGCTTGATCGAAGAACACCAAACCGGCCAGGAACAGTTCGGCGAGGAGCAGCTGACCGACTGGGTGAACCAGCTGGAGCAGGCTGACCAGGGGATCCGCGCGGTGGCCCGGGACCTGTCCCACACCCTCATGCGGGCACGTGGCGAAACCACCTCGGACGACGCGACGCTCGTCCTGTTCGAATGGCGCGGATGACGGAAGGCCGTGACCCGACGTGCCGGCAGGGACGGTGAACAACGGTCGCCGGGTGATTCCCGAGCCAACAGCGCGGGTTGGACTCCCGCCAGCCGCTCCTTCCCCGTGCCTGGCCCCCTGAGGGGAGCGGCATGGAGACCATCGCGGTCGCACCGGCACCCACGCCGACGAGATCTGACGGCCGCGGGCCCCGACCCTGTAGGAGGGGAGTGGTCATGGCGACCCTCCTCGAGCGAAAGACCCGCCGCGAGGGAGTCGACGTCGCACTGACCCGTTCCGCGAGATGGACCGGATCGTTCAGCAGCTCTCGGGTGCGTCGGGCACGTGGTCGAAGCCGTCCGTGATGCCGATGGACGCGTACCGCCAGGGCGACGCGTACGTGATCGCCTTCGACCTCCCCGGCGTGAGCACCGAGGCGATCGACATCGACGTCGAACGGAACATGCTCACCGTGAAGGCCGAGCGCCGGCCTGCGGAGCGGTCCGACGGCGTGCAGATGGAGCTCTCCGAACGGCCCCTGGGTGTCTTCTCCCGCCAGGTCATGCTGGCCGACACCCTCGACACCGAGCACATCGAAGCCGACTACGAAGCAGGTGTCCTCACCCTGCGCATCCCGATCGCCGAACGCGCCAAGCCCCGGAAGATCACCATCGGCGAAGAGTCCGGCCGCAAGCAGATCTCCGGCTGACCAGCAGGGCCCCCAGCGGCGGAGGACGGCGACTCCGATCCCCCTCCGGCACCCGCTCCTCCGCCGCCCGCCCGCCCTTCCCTTCCCCTCCCCTCCCCTCCCCCGGAGGTGATGAGATGCCGATGCACCGGGGGGCGTTCCTGGAACACGTCCAGGAACGCGGCGGATACCGCACACGCCGACGGCCACGTCCACATCGTCGCCACCAAGGTCCGCGGCGACCTCACCTCGCCCCGTCACTGGAAACGACTACCCGCGCGCCGACAAGGAACTCGTCGCCATCGAGAAGGAGTGCTGCCTGCGGCAGGTCCCACACGGTGACCGCACCGCAGCCCGGCGTCCCACCCGCGCGCAGCAGGAGAAGGCCCGCCGCACCGGCCGCGCGAGCACGTCGGCGGAGAGGCTGCGCACCACCGTCCGCACGGCCGTGGCGGCTGCCACCGACACCGAGGAGTTCTTCACCATCCTCCGTGGCACGGGCGTCCTGGTGAACGTCCAGCACTTCCCGTCCGGCGACATCCGCGGCTACAGAGTCGCCCTTCCCGACGACACGACCGCCAAGGGCGAGCCGATCTGGTTCGCCGGGTCCAACCTCGCCCCCCGACCTGTCCTACCCCAAGATCAGCGAACGCCTCGCACCCACCGGCCGCGCCCCCGCCGATCAGCCCTCCGGCGGTCGGCGCACGGCCTGGAAGCAGATCACCGACGCGGCCACCCGCACCCCCGACACCCTCGTCCAGGCCGACGACGCGGAGGCCCAGGCCCACATCACCGTGCTCGCCGAATCCCTCGACGCACTCCCCCCGATCGCTCCCGCCCACTACAAGCACCAGCCGGGCCAGGCATCTGCTGCCTTCGAGGGGGCCAGCCGCTCCCGCATCCGCGCCCCCACCAGCCGGCCCAGGTCACACGGCGAGCGGTCAAGGCGATCGTCCGCGAACCCGCCCCCAAGGACGGAGCCCTCCTCGCGCCCCCCCCTCCTCGACGCCATCCTCCTGGCCGTCGTCGCAGCACAACAGTGGCACCACACCCGCCACCACCACCAGCAGGCCCAGGGCCGCCCGCAAGGCAGCCGAGCACCTGCGCGCCGCCTACCAGGCATGCACCGTCCAACCCCTGACGGTCGTCCACGAGCCCGGTCTCCGCCTCGCCGTCGCGGTGGTTCAGCAGCAGGGCGGCATCGTCCGACGCGCACTCCCGGACCTGGCCGGCCAGATCCTTGCCGAGCCCAGCTGGCCTGCCTTGGCCGCCACGCTCACGGACGCGGAGAGCGCCGGCCTCTACCCAACGGCGGCCCTCACCGAAGCAGCCCGGCACCGCGAACTCGACACCGCTACCTCGATCAGTGACGTCCTGACGTGGCGGCTGCACCGGCTGATCGGCACGGCACGTGAAAGGCCTGCTCGTCCCGACGCCGCGAACATCACCCGCCCGGGTCCGAGCACAGCTGTCCAAGGACCCTCACGGCAGCAACCGCCCAGCCGACACGGCCGGTAGGCCGAAGACTGATCAGTGGCGATCACCCTGTTCCTTCAGGGAACACTGGACGTGTTCCCTGAAGGAACGCCCGGCTCGTTCCCTGAAGGAACAGGTGCGTCCCGTTCAGTCTCTGAGCGGGACGGCCCAATCCGGGTAGGCGCACGTAGCGTCGCGATCGGGGGCTGTCCCCTCCGTCGTTGGGTCAGGGTGCGTCTCCCTCCACGAGGGTGCCGTCACTGATGGCGCCATGCAGCACGTGGGCGATCTCCTCGGGCTTGAGGTCGATCCCGTCGAGCCCCGCCACGGTCAGCGGGATCTCCTCCAGCGCGTATTCGCCGCGGCCCTCGGCACGGAACTCGGGGCCTGTGCGGTCCTCGAAGGACCACGTCGCGATGCGGGCGAGGTAGAAGAGCTGACGCTCGTCGTCGGACTCCATCGTGTGCAGGAGACGGACGATGTCGGCCTTCCCCGCGATCTCCTCCTGGATCTCCCGGTGGAGAGCGGCCTCCCGGGACTCGTCGCTCTCCTCCACCCCGCCACCGGGCAGCACCCAGTACACGGGGATTCCGGGCTTGGTGCGGCGGATGACCAGCATCGTGTCGTCCGCGGTGACGAGGACGGCTCGGACTCGTTCTATCATTTCGCTTTGTCTCCTTGGTCGTTGACGTCTCAGTACAGCAGCCAGCCACCGTCGACGTGGACGCATCGCCCAGTGATGAACGACGCGGACGGGCCGACGAGGAACGCCACCACCACGGCTGCCACGTCCTCGGGGCGTCCGCGTCGTGGCACGCACTGGCGGTTGATCTGGTCTTCCGGGCGGGCGCGGTGACAAGCGGGAATGGCGGTTTCCGCTTCCACCTCGATGGCGCCGGGCAGGACGGTGTTGACGCAGATGCCGTACGGCCCGAGCTCGCGGGGCAGGGAACGGGTCAGGCCCGGTAGGCCCGCCTTGGCGGTGCTGTAGGCGACGAGGTTGGTCCGGCCGGCCGCCGGGGCGGATCCGGTAGAGGTAGAGGTCCGGAACGCAGTCGGCCAGCGGCATACGCTTCCCGGTCTCCTAGGCCGCCGCCCGCAGGTCGACGCAGACGCCGTCCACCAGGCGGTTCAGGCGGGGCAGCACGGCCCGGTCCCGGTCGGCCAGGGTGATGACGCCGCCCATCAGCAGCTCGCACCGGCCGGTGGCGGAGAAGTCCTCGTAGGCGAGGATCTGCCTGTCCGGCAGAAGGATCTGCCCGTGAAGGGCGGAACCGCGATGCGGGGAGCGAGCTGGGCCCAGCCCTTCGCCTCGGTGGCTCCCTGCTCACGGCTTGCCGCCGCCTTGTGGAAAGTGGCCCCGGGGCCGGGGGAAGCCCGTCGCCCGCGCTCACGGGGCGGTCCCCGGCAGCGTGTCCAGCCAGCTCTGAAGGACCGTGGCCGCGAGTGCTTCGGCGGCCGAGCGCTGCCTCGCCCTCATCGGGGGGAGCGCCACGCCAGGATGGGGAGCCCCGAGGCCCCGACGCCCTTGGGCGGGAGGAGAGCGCATTGATCACCACGAACGTCCAGCGCCACGACGCCGTCCTGGTCAGCGTCACCGGGCCACTGGACGAGAGCGCGGGCCCGGGGCTCCAGCGGGCGCTGGCCGACGTCACCGTCGGCCAGCGGGACCTCATGGTTGCTCTGCACCGCGCAGAGTTCATGGACGTGGACGGCCTGCTCCATCTCCTGGCCCTGCACCGGCGGGCAGAGAGCCTGGGTCTGCGCGTCCTGGTCGTCGGCTGGCAGCCCCAGCCCCAGCAGCTCAGGCCGATGTCGCGGGCATCCGCGGGCGCCACTCGGCCACCGGCGAGCGGTACGCCGCGGCGGGCTTCCGGCGGCTGATCGAGCAGCGGGCGCAGCGCACACGCGACCTCTCGGATTTCGAGGCCGGATGGCTGTCCAGCGTCTAGACACCCCCCGGTGCCCGCGTGCCGGTGTGACCGGTCGCCGGTCCTGCCCCCCTCGTGGGTGGAACCCGCCTCCCCCACACGGGGGAGACCGGTGCATCCTCCGGACCGACGATCCGGGACGCTTCGGTGCGGAAGCTGGTCCCATGACCGAGACGACCAAGACGAAGACGGAGCGGGGGGCCGACGCGGCCACGAGGAGCGCGGCCGGCGCCAGGGCCGCCGCGACCGGGCGTGCCACCGCCCGCCCGGTGCCCCGCTGGGCCGAGAGGACCGCCCGTGCGATCCCGCTGCTGATGCTGCCCGTGTGTCTGTGGCGGATGCCGTTCGCCTTCCACTTCCCGATGGGGCTGCGGGACGAGGGGCCCTTCCCGGACTCCCTCTGGCTCAGCGTTCCGTACGTCTTCGGGCTCAGCATCCTGTCGGAGCTCGCCGCGCTGTGCTGCTTCGCCCTAGTGCGCGGCTGGGGCGAAGTGGTGCCGGACCAGGTCCCGCTGGTGGGCGGCCGACCGATCCGTCCGGCCGTGGTGCTCGTCCCGGCGGCACTCGCATCGCTGGGCGCTCTCGCCCTGCTCGCCGACTGGATCCTCGGCACGTTCGGCCTCGCGGGCGTGCCCGCACCGGAGTTCGCCAACGCAGGATGGGCGCTGCTGGCCGCCGTGACCAGCGGCCTGTTCGTCCTGTGGGGCCCGTTGCTGACCGCCCTGACCTGGCAGTACTACGTCCGCCGCTGTCGGCCCTGAACGCGTGCGCCCTGCCACGGGGGGCGGGGGCGGGGGCGGGGGCGGGGGCGGCTAAAGCCTGTCTTACGGATCAGGTCGAGCGGCCCGCGAAGACGCGGATGTCGGCCGGGCGGTGGGCGACTCCGATGGCGACGCCGTCGTAGCGGACCCGGCGCCAGCCCTGTTCATCCGGCGGATAGACGATCATCTTGGCGGCTGCGCACAGCCTCCGCCGTGCCTGCCCCGGCAGCACCCGGCCACATCCGAACGGGTGACAGCCGGGTCCCGTTCAGCCGGCTTGCCGTCCGGGAGCGACGCATGCCTGCCTGACACCGACGGCGGTTACAGGAGGTTGCCGTGCAGCGCGCGGCGGTCGCCGGACATCGCGTAGCGCCGGGCGGCCAAGCCGTGCTCGGGGGCTCGCCGATCTGGTCGCACAACAAGGCGAGGACGTTGGCGGCCTGCTCGTCGGAGAGGTAGGCCGGGGCGACATCGAGCATCAGCTCACCGATCGCGTACGTGCTGGTGACGAGGCCGTCGACGACGGAGCGCATCTCGGCGACGATCGGGTCCGCCGGCGGCTCGGCGGGCCGTGGAGGCGGGGCGGAGCGGACGTCGCGGACGGCCTGGCGGACCACGGCACGCACCGCAGGTTCATCAAGCCCTGGAGGCCGCTGTGGGCGAGCGCGGCGAGTCGGCGGGTTCAGCTCCGCGACGTCGCCGCTGCGGCTGGAGATGGCGATCAGGGCCCGTTGGGACAGGCCGTAGTCGAGCGTGGCCGCAGCGGCCGGGCCGGTGTCTCGCACGCGAGACACCTCGGTACCGGCGGTGACCGCGTCGTGGATCGTGGCCAGGGCACGGGCAACTTCGAGGAGCCGGTACGCCCGTGCACGACTGGTGCCGAACTCTGCACCGCAGTACGCCTCCCACGAGGGGTGGCCGAGCGGCACCCGGACGCGTGCGCCTCGCGGACCCGTGCGGCGAGCACCGCGACGGAGCGCCGGACTCCGTCCATCGCCTCGCGCAGCCCCGCCGTTACCTCCCGGGCCTGCGCCGCGCTCAGCGGCGGTTGTGGCGGTCCGGCGACGACGTCCCGCGTCCTGGTCGTGCTCGCCCATAAGTCCCTCACAGCTCACCCCATCTACCTGGGGAAATGGGCTGTGGATGGACGAGATCCGGCTGGCCCGATCGTTACGGCGTGGAGAACAGACCGGGCCCCTGAGGCGAGGAGCCGTCGGCGCGGACGCCGTTCGTGACCCGCAGGAACTCCAGCTTTTCCGCATCGGCGGAACCTGCCGCCACTGTGTAAACGACGAGGCGGACGTCGCAGCCCGGGACGGTGAGCACGTCGCAGTCGCATGTCACCTCGCCGACCTGGGGGTGCACGATGGTCTTGCGAGCCGAGACGTGCGGACCGACCGCGCCCTCGTTCCACAGCCGGGTGAACTCCGCACTGGTGGACCGCAGTTCCGCGACAAGGCCGATCAGGCCACGGTCACGGGGGTAGTTGACGAGAGCCGAGCGCAGATCGGCGACGAGGGCGGGGCCAAGGGCGTCGCCGTCCTGGAGCACGGGCCAGGCCGCGAGCCCTGAGGGCCCTGCGACGAAGACCGCCCGCACCAGGTTCCGCTCGACGTGCGTCCGTGCGCTGGGGTCGCCCAGCAGCACTGCCCATGCCGGAGTCCAGGACAGCAAGGTCCAGTCGGCGCTGAACACACCGACGGGGAGCTCACCGAGACGAGCCAGCATCCGTTGGACCCCCGCCGGTACGTGCGTGGAGATCATTCCCTCCTGGGGAGGGAGGAGGCCGGCCAGCCGGTAGGCGTAATCCCGCTCCATGGGCTGCAGCTGCAGGGCCCTGGCCAGGCTCGCGACGACCTGCGCCGAAGGGCTCGTCGCGCGCCCCTGCTCCAGCCGCATCACATAGTCGACCGACAGCCCTGCGAGCTCGGCCAGTTCCTCGCGCCGCAATCCCACCGCACGGCGTCCGGGCCGCGAAGTCCGCCCGACGTCGACAGGAGAAAGCCGGTCGCGCCAGCGGCGCAATGCCGTACCAAGGGTCTCGTCCACCTGACCATTGTGTCCGCCGGAGAGCCGTTGTGCCTGGTACTGGCCGTCCCACCGTCGCCCAGAGCACTGGTTGTGCTCTCGTCACGAGCCGAGAGTGAACGCATGACAACAACATTCATCACCGGAGCCAACAAGTCCCTCGGGTATGAGACCGCCCGCCGCTTGATCGGGGTCGGCCACACCGTCCTCATCGGTGCTCGTGATCCAGAGCGCGGCCAGGCGGCCGCCGACGCGCTCGGTGCCCGTTTCGTGCAGATCGACGTGACGGATGACGCGTCGGTGGCTGCGGCCGCCGCCGACGTCCGGGCCCACGAGGGCGACATCGACGTCCTGATCAACAACGCCGGCGTCCTCGGGACACACAACCCCGCCGACCAGATCACGGCCGCTGACGCCAGCGAGGTGTTCGACGTCAACGTCGTGGGGATCGTCCGGGTGACGCACGCGTTCCTCCCCCTGCTGCGCACGTCCACGAACCCGGTCATCGTCAATGTCTCCAGCGGCATGGGGTCGTTCGCGGCCACCCACGACCCCGGGCGCGTCGAGGGCCGGTACACCGCGCCGCTCTACACCGCGTCGAAGGCTGCCGTGACCATGCTGACCACGCAATACGCGAAGTCCTGGCCGGATGTGAAGGTGAACGCGGCCGACCCGGGCTACACCGCGACCGACTTCAACGGGCACAGCGGCCCGCAGACAGTGACCGAGGGGACCGACGCGATCGTGGAACTCGCCACCATCGGGGCGGACGGACCGACCGGATCCTTCCGCGACCGTCACGGCGAGATGCCCTGGTGATGCACCCCTGAACGTGCCCGGCACGGACGAGGGTTCCAGAGCGGCGAACTCATGCCGCCCGTCATCTCGCCGGCAGGAGCAGCGCCGCAAGCTGGCCGAAACGCTGACGGACGCGGTCCTCGTACCCGAGGTGGGGCAGTTCGCCCCGCCCGCGCGGGTCGGATTCCAGTGCACTTCGTCGAGCGCGAGCCCGACATGATGGCCATCGGCGGCCGGCTCCTTGCGGACATCGGTCCGGACGCCGACGTCATGGTGATCGACGTGGCGGTGATGGACGGAGACTGGCGGCAGGAGGTCAGGGCCGTCGTCATCGAGCGCGTCCTCGCCGCGATGGCCGACGCCTGCGGCCTGCCGCAGCCGTCGCCGACCTGGTGGGTCAACTTCCGCGTCATCGACGAGGGTAGCTGGGGCTCCAGCGGCGGCGTGCTGTCCATCCTCTCGCTCCTCGACGGCGGCGAGTTCACCGAGGAGAAGGCCAAGGCGATCCGTCCTCTCATCGGGATGGGTGGACGCGCGGGCCTGATGGGGGCGCGAGCCGCTCGGTCGCGCCGACCTGCGTGCGTCGGCCTGTGCGACGGTCAGCCGGTCGCCGCTAAAGCGGTGCCCACCGCCACCGCGTCCAGGTCTCCACCGGCGTGCTCGGCCACGGCGGGCCGCAGTACCGGAAAGGGCAAGGGCCGCGCACGGTCACTGCCCTTCGGGCCGCCATTCAGAAGGACTCCCGCGCGTGGCAGCGCTGCTGCCGCAGCGGGCCGCCCCGGCGTGAGACCGGATGGTTGCGTCGCGGCCGGTCAGCTCCCGGTGGCGCCGGCGATGAGGGCCTCGAGCTGTTCGGCGGTGCGGTCGAGGGGCTGGGTGCTGCGCTGGGCGCGGCACATGGCCCCCGTGCCCTCGAGGCCGCGACGATGAGCGTCGCGAGCTGCGCGGCCTGCTCGGCTTGGGCGCCGTGCACCGGGCATGACCATCTCACTCCAGATGCGCTACCGCGGCCCGGTCCCCCGGCTCCAGCCGCTTCGGTGAGAGCGCCAAGTAGACGTCTTCGAGGACCAGTCGACCCATCACCTCGGCGGCCCGGGGCAGCGGGGGCTCTGACTTCGGGGCAGGGTTCAGCGCGGGAGGCAGCAGCCCGAGGTCGTACACATACTGCCGCTTGACCCCGAGCGACTCGGCGTAGTCCCCGACGGTCAGGCCGCGGTGCTCATGCGCGCGCCGGTCGAGGAGGAGTCCCAGCAGTTCCCCCTTGAGGACGCTCGCCCGCATCTTGGCGAGCTGGAAACTGCGGACTTCGGTCCGGTCGGCGTCCCAGTAGGCCGCTTCAAGGGCCTCGGACACACCCCGAGCAGTAGGCCCACGGGCCGAGAAGAGACCGGCGCTGATGGTTTGCCATGCCTCAGGCGGCAGGTTGGCGTGGTCGGAGTTCGGCCTGTCCGAAGAGGAGGGCCCAGCCTTCTGGCAGGCGGTCGATGAGACGGGTGATGAGGGACGGGCCGGCGAGGTGGGCTACGACGGCCAGGACGGCGCCGGTTTCCCAGCGGGCGGTTGCGGGTGTGCCGCCGGCTCGGGTCGCGAGGTCCTTGACGAATCCCCAGCCGGTGAGGGGCTGTGTGTCGGGGATCTGCGCGCTGAAGACAAGCGCCGCCTCGACGGGCAGGCAGCGCGCGAGGTCGACGCGCTCGTCGCCGGTGACCTGGCGGCCGAGAGCACTCATGACCTTGTGAATGGCATCCGCGGCCCGTCCGGTGGTGGGGTAGGCGCCGTGGTAGCGGACGTTTTCCAGCATCTGCTCGTAGGTCATGACGGGGGTCTGTGTGTGGAGTACTGACTGGTGGGGCACGGGTGCCGCGCCTTTCTCGTATCGCGGTTCTGGGGTTTCGGGGGCTGCGTCTCAGGTGGGCTGGGGGCGGCCGAAGAGCAGGTCGTAGCCGGGCGGGAGTTGGAGGAGAAGCCTGCGGGTGAGCTCCTCCCCGGCGGCGTCGGCGACGACACTGAGGACAGCGCTGACGTCCCACGCCGCGGTCGCGTGGGAGGCGCCCTCGATCCACGCCGCCGTCGCCCGCACGAAGCGCTCGGGACTGAGCGGCTCGGCCGCCTGGAGCGGATTGAGCAGGATCAGGGCGTAGGACTCCGGCAGGCGGGCGGCGAGTTCGGCCCGTTCGGCGCCGAGCACGTGGGCGCCGAGCAGGCCCAGGACGACGCGCGCCGCGCGGTCCGCCTCGTCGCGTGTGTTGTATTCGCCGCGTTCCTGAACGTGGTCGAGGAACGCCTCCCATCGCAGCGTCATCGCCTGCACCTCCACGGTCGGGGCCGAAGTGAGAGGGGGCGGCGAAGGGCAGGTGCGGGAGGGAGGGCGCTCCCCGCCCTTCGCCGGTCCTGCGGGTCGGCGTGCGGTCCTCGCCGGACACGCCGGGGTGCCGTGTCAGCCGGTGATCTGCTTGCGGTCCCCGCCGGCCTTGATGCTGATCTTGCGGGGCTTAGCGCGCTCGGAGATCGGGATGCGCAGGGTCAGGACACCCGCGTCGTAGTCGGCGGCGATGTTCTCGGTGTCGAGGGTGTCGGCCAGCACGATCTGCCGGGAGAAGACGCCGAGCGGCCGCTCGGAGAGCTCCATCTGCACATCGCCCTCCCTGGGAGAGGGGCGGCGTTCGGCCTTGACGGTGAGCATGTTCCGCTCGACGTCGATGTCGATCGCGTCCGAGCTGACGCCTGGCAGGTCGAAGGCGATCACGTACTCCTCGCCTTCGCGGTAGGCGTCCATCGGCATCACGGACGGCTTCGACCAGGTGCCGGTCGTTCCCATCAGCTGCTGGGTGATCCGGTCGAGCTCGCGGAACGGGTCAGTGCGCATCAACATCGCGAAACACCTCCAGTTTGTTCAGGGCAGTACTGCCAATGCGCTTCATTGCACTCCCGTTGTAACATGTCATCGAAGCGATGACAACACTGACGTCACCTGATGGATGACATCCACCCTGGAGGGTTCATGAACGCAGCGGAAAAGCCCTCACCCGCTAGAAAATCCGCACCGAGCGGCCCCCGGCCGGCCTCGTTTCTCGCGGCCGCGGCCGCCCTGGAAGCCATCCGCGCCGCGGTGCACGACGTGCAGAACACGGATACACAAGCCGCCACCGGGCCCCTGGATCCCGTCGACGGCCCGGCGAGCGCCCTTGACTCCCTGCAGCTCCTGCGTGAAATGCGCGAGGAGCTCGCCGGGTGGGAGAGCGGTCTGATCGAGATGGCCCGCGCGGCGGGCGCCAGCTGGGCCGACCTCGCCGGCCCCCTCGGCGTGGCCAGCCGGCAGGCCGCAGAGCGCCGCTACCTGCGCCTGCGTCCCGGAGCCGCTGAAACGACAGGCGAGCAGCGCGTGCAAGCCGTGCGTGACCGGCGGGCGGCCGACCGCACGGTCACCACATGGGCCAGGGAAAACGCCGCCGAGCTCCGCCAGCTGGCCGGGCAGATCATCGGCCTCACCGACCTGCCGTCCGCCTCCGGCGACAGGATCGGAGACCTCAGTGCGGCCCTGGGCCACCAGGACGCCGCCCGCCTCGTGGAACCCCTCTCAGCCACCCACGCAGACCTCCACGCACGCCACGAGGACCTCGCCCAGCGCGTCGACGCCCTGAAGGAACACACCCGCCGCCTGCGCAGCGACAGCGACAAACAACGCGGAGCCTGACCCGCCCAGGGCCTGCCCGTTGCAGCCATACGGGCTCCGGGCGGGCGGTGGCGAGCAACGCACTGCGTCTGAAACGGCCAGCGCAGGGTCCGACCAGGGGCCAAGCCCGGCGCCCCCTGCGCCCACTGAGTGGTTACGTGTGAAGGCGGCTGTTGACGCCCTCTCGGTCGCCCGCACTCTCGTCGTTGAACCAGTAGTCACCCGCCGCCAGGTAACGGAACGCGTGGCTGCTGTCCCTGGGCAGCTCGACCGTCACCGCACGCTTGCCGTCCTTGCGCCGCTTGAGCGTGTGGACGCCGGGCTGCCAGTCGTTGAAGTCCCCCACCACACTCACCGGCCCCGGCGGCTCCTCGCCCGGCAGAACGAACGTGACCTCGGTACGGTCCTTGCGCAGCCTGCGTTCCAGCATCGACGGGGGCTCCTGCCAAATAGCGGTGAACCGGGCGCTCCCATCATCGGTGTACTCGTGAGGAGCAGCGTCCGGCACCCGCCGGATCCGCCGCCTCATCACCCGCCCGGCGCACACCCGGCCACCGCCCGTGGCACGGGAGAACACCCAGGTGGCCCAGCCCCCGGCGCTGGTGTTATCCGTCCTGCCCGCTGTCGCCCTGGACCTCGAACAGGTCCAGCGCGCCCGTGATCTCCAGCACCCGCCGGAACTGGGACGGCAGCGGTCCCGCGAGCACCATCGGACGGGTGCTGCGCAGCCGGAGCAGGACGTTGAGGAAGGCGGAGTCGGCGAACGCCACCTGCGCCACGTCGACCACCAGCAGCCGGGCCGCACCCGCCTCCTTCTCACACGCGTCGACCAGCGCCGCGGCCGTGTCCAGGTCGAACTCCCCCGAACAGACGACAACGCACACCCCGTCCGCCTCGAAGCGGACCGTCACCCGCACTGACTCCACACTGCCTCCCGGCCACGCCCCGACCTGACCCTGCGAACCGTACGGTCTCCCCCACAGATCCGCAGCGCTCACACCGGCCACACCACTGCACAGGAGTTGAGCAGGTGAATCCCGATGTCCCGGGGGTTTTCCAGGACCAGGCGAGACGCTGCGGTGCCGTCACGTCCCTCCGACCGCTGACACGAGCGCCGAAGCCGACCGACGAACCCCGCCGATCACAGGGCCCGAGGTCCAGCGCATCGCGTGGGGGCGGTAGACGCGCATCGTCCGCTCCTCGACGCACACCACCCATTGCCCGAGATCATCGTGCGGGTAGCGCCGAACCGGTAGCGCAGATCCACGATGGCGACCAGGCGGCCATCCACAGGGACCTGGTCCCCGACGCGCAGTTCGGTGGGCGGGCAGTCCACCGCCACATGCCCCGGCGGAACCCGCACCGTGCCCGGCCGAGGTAGTGGAGGGCCACCAGCGCGAGCAGCTGTTGCCGCAGCGGCCTTCTCAGCGGGTCCGGCTGGTGGAGGCGCTATTCGGCGCGGTGGGCCTTGTGCGGGGTCACCCGCAGCTGCGCCTTCGCGGGAAGCGTCCGACCGGTGGACCGGCGGGCGCGTTCCAGCGGCCCGTCGCTCAGCGCCCGCAGGACGGGGCCGGGCTCGCTGTCGGGGGTGAGGGTGAGGTCGAGGTGGGCTTCGGGCCGGCTGGGCGGGCCGACCATGCGTGCACGGGCCTGGTGGACGCCGGGCAGGTGCCGGGCGTCGGCTGCGAGAGCGTCGCGGAGGGCACGCTCGCGCAGTTCCACCCCGTCCACGGCAGGGGGACCGCCCACAGGTGTGTGGCCGGGGCGGGTGCGGCGCAGTTGCGCCAGCAGCCACCAGAGGGCGAGAAGGAGGACGACGGCCAGGACGGCGATGACGGCGGGCCACCACCATCCTTCGTCCGTCCAGCGGGTGCGGTCGGCGTCGTCGAGCAGGACTCCGCCGGGCGCGGTCAGGGGCCAGCCGTCGGGTGGTGTCATGTGCCAGCGCCGGTACAGGTCGAAGCTGCCCGTCAGTATCAGGAGGCCGGTGCCGAGCAGGACGATGCCTGCCAGGGCCAGCAGGACTCGGTTGACGGCGGATTTCGTCTTCATGGGATCCCACTCCTGTCACTCGCTCGCCGGCAGCCGTCCGCGGACGGGGTATTTCAGATCACTTCAGATCATTTCGGTCGGGCTCGGACCCGTACGGCGAGCCGAGGAGCGCGGGCGAGGGCGAACCGGTCGAGCTCCTCCCGCAGAGCCACCACGAGATCGCCCTTGACCTCGGCGGCGGCGCGGAAACGCACGTCCGCACGCGCCCGGACACGGTGCTGGAAGACACGGATCCTGGCAGCGCTGACGCCGGGGACGCGCATCGCAGCGTCCCGCAGCAGGAGCGCCGCGGCATCGCGGTCCAGCACGGCGCGCATCCGGGCGTCGGGAGTCTTGAGGGGCAGCTGGTTACGCAGGCCGGGGGTGAGCGCCAGGACGACCAGCCAGAGGCCGAGGACCGCGATGACGGCGGCCCCGATCCGTATCGATACGTCATCCAGCGGGCGGGTGGCCAGTTCGTCGGCCAGGCGCGTGCGCCAGGCTGCGGCCGACTGGCCGGCCCGGACCCTGACGATGTCGTACAAGAGGGTCCCGGCCGCAGCCGCGACGAGCAGGGCCGTCAGGGCGGCGGGTATGCGGCGCACGGACCACGGGCGCCTGGCAGCCGGCTGCGGGTCGGCCGGAGACTGCTTGGACAGCTGCCCCACCGTGCGGGAGGTGACCTGGTCGGCCGAGGTGAGCTGCTGGCGGTCGGTCGCGGTGAGCTGCTGGCGGTCGGTCGCGGCGGGTTGCTCCCGGTCGGCCGGGCGGTCTTGGTCCCGTTCCATGCCGGGCTCTCCTTCCGGTGGGGATGCGGACCGGTTCACTCCACGCGTCGCCGTTCCAGGCCCTCGGCGGGAACCAGACGTTCGATGGCGAGAGTGACTTCGGTGATGCGCATTCCGGTCAAGTGGGCGACCCGCTCGGTGACGTACTGCTGCAGCTGACGGGAGGCAGTGGCGAGGTCTATCGGGTAGGGCAGCTCCAGAGTCAGTCCCAGCCGTGCCGAGCCGCCGCCGGCCGTGACCGACGCGTGCGGAGCGGCCAGTTTCGCGTGAACGGCTGAGGTGTCCGTCTGCGTGGCCAGTGCCTCCTGTGCGGCACGGACCGCGATGCGGGCCACCACCTTGTCCGGGATCACCGTGGCTCCGCGTTCGGCGGTAGGCAGGACCGGCCGGGAGGGGCCTGAAGCTCCCTGGGACGGGGCGGCGGCAGGTTGCGGGGTCACTGCCGGTTCCGGGAACGCGTGAAGTCGGACATCTCCAGGTCACCCTGCAACACGCGGCCGATGATCAGGCCCACCAGGCCCAGGAAGGCCACGAGCAGGAACGCCCAGAAGCCGCCGAAGAATGCGGCGAAGCCCAGGGCCATGCCGGCCAGCAGGCCCACGGTTGCTGCGCTCATTTCACTCACCTGAATTTCGCGTCGGTTGTTTCTCGGCCCGGTGAGTCCGGGGGGATGCGAGGGTCACTGAACGCGCCCCTCGCCCGTCTCCTCGTCCTCTTCGTCGGGCAGGTGGACGTCGTCGACCGCGATGTTCACTTCCACGACCTCAAGGCCGGTCATGCGTTCCACGGCCGTGATGACGCTGGTGCGGACGTCGGCGGCGATGTCCACGATGGCGACGCCGTACTCCACGACCACGTCGAGATCCACGGCGGCCTGCCGCTCGCCCACCTCAACCTTCACGCCGCGGGACACGCTGGGACGGCCGCCCGCGACCTTGTCGCTCACCGCCCCGAGCGTGCGGGCCATACCGGAGCCGAGGCTGTGTATGCCCGGTACCTCGCGGGTGGCCATTCCTGCGATCTTTTCGACCACGCTGTCGGCGATGGTCGTCCGGCCCCGCGTCTCGGGCGCCGTTCCTGCGCCGGTGCGGCCCGTGAGGGTGCTGCCCGCGGCAGGTGGCTCACTCCCGCCCGCGGTGGGGTTGATGGTGTCCGACATGAGAACCTCCCCAGGGGGTCCATCCGGGCGCCGGTACGGCGCCCTCATTCCTTGGACACCTCGCGCCGGCATTCCTCACACGGCTCGCGCAGCGCACACCGCCTACCATCGAGGAGTACGTAGGCAGGCCGCGACGAGCATCTTCGGCAGGAAGCGAGCGGCGGATGCGTAACCGGATCGGCCCCCCGCCCCCGCGCGGCGCAGGCCTCCCACCGCGGCCGGCAACGCTGCCGACCGCCGGCGTCGCCACAGAGCAGGCCCTTGCCGGCGCCCTGGACGACGACGTGCTGGCGGTCCGGGCCTCGGAAGGGGATGAGGACGCCTTCGCCGTCCTGGTCCGCCGCCACAGCGGCCGGCTGCTCGCCCTCGCCCAGCATCTGCTCGGCAATCGGACCGACGCCGAGGACGCGGTCCAGGACGCCTTCCTCAGCGCCTGGAGGCGGCTGCCGGAATTCCGGCACAGCGCCTCGTTCGGCACCTGGATGTACCGGATCGTGACGAACCGCTGCCTCAACGCACTGCGCCACCCGCCCCACCCGCTGCCCCTGGACACCGTCCCCGAACCCGTTGCCGCGGCCGCGGACAGCTCACCGCCCCAAGTCGCCGAAACGGACGCGGCGGCGGCCGCCCTGACGAAAGCGCTCCTGGGATTGCGCCCCGAGCTTCGGGTGTGCTGGGTACTGCGGGAACTGCACGGCCTGCACTATGACGAGATCGCCCAGGTGGTGGGCAGCAGCGAACAAACGGTGCGCGGCAGACTATTTCGCGCACGACGCGCTCTGATGGAGGCGATGCGCCCATGGCGCTAGACGACCCGCACCCCACCTCCGGCGACGAGCCCGAAAGGGTGAGCGCCGCAAGGGCCGAAGCGCCTCTGCGCCCCGACGCCGAGCTGCTGGCCGGCGCCGAGCTGCTGCCCTGCGGACGCCCCCTCGGCCGTGCCTGGAAGCAGGCCCGCGATGCGGCCGACGCCGCAGATCCGCACAGCAGCCACTGCCCCTACTGCCGCGACGCCATCGAAGGACTGACAGCCCTGGACCGGGCGACCAGGGCTCTGCGCGCCGAGGAACAGTCCGACGGCCAAAGCCTCGCCACCCGTGTCATCAATGCGGTCCGCGCCGAGGTACGGCTGGGCTCCATGCTGCTACTGGACGACCCCGATCACGACCTGCGCATCTCCGAGAGCGCCGCCGCGAAAGTCCTGCGCCGGGCTGCCGACATGGTGCCCGGCGTCCGCGCCGCCAGCTGCCGCATGATCCCCGCGAAGGGCAGCCACGCCGTCGCCATAACGTTGGCAGCCACACTCGACCAGCCATTGCGAGGACGAGCGGAGGGAGTACGCCGAGCCGTCCTTCGCGCCGCTGAGCACGTCCTCGGCATCGCCGTCACCACCGTGGACGTGGAAATCAACGCCGTGCTGGAACCCTCCCGCGTCCCGGTGGCGAACGGGCGGAGCTGAGCCGATGATGACCACCTCCCACCGCGAGAACATCCACCGAGTGGCAGCGAGGGCCGCGCTCGACGCTCCCGGCGTGGCCGCGCTCCAGCCCAGGCTCGCCGACCGGCTGGCGCTGGCAGCGTTCCGCGTGCAGCAGTCCAAGGCCGCAGGAACCACCCCGCACCGCGAGGCGGCCGGCATCCGCTGCGAACTCACTCCGGACGGCGGTTGGAACGTGGAGGTGCGCTGCGTCCTGCACGCGGACCGCCGCGTCGTCGATGTCGCCCGACAGGTCCGCGAAGACGTGCGGACCGCCGTCACCGCCTACCTGGCCCGGCACGGCACGGCCGCATCCGTCACCGTCATGGTCACCGTCACCCGCACCGTATAGACCGCTCGGTCGCGTCGTCTCCTTGCGGGTGCGTGATCTGCGGAGGCCTGTGCCGTCTTGTCGTACCTGGTGGCGATCCCGCGCCACTGCTTCGAGGCGGTTGAAGCAACATTCCAGCACGTTGCGGGTCGTAGACCTGCTCGTCGAAGGCCGGCGGGCGGCCACCCCGGCTGCCCCGCCGGGCCCGGTTGCGGACCTGGTCGGACCGCTCCGGGATGGTGTGCGTGATGCCCCGGCGTCGCAGCCAGGTCCGGATGCGCAAGTCGTTCGAGGAACCCGCCGGATTCGTCAGCCGTCTGCCAGCCATCAGCTCCACCCCTTCGCCACTCGCGACCAGCTGCCGGATCTCCTCCCATACGGACAACAAGGGTGGAGAAGAGGGTTGCGACGGCGCGGTTTTCACGCCGATCGCACGCTGACCAGCACGTTTACCTCCACGCTCGGCGTCGGGCACCCAAGTGGGTTCCGAAGGAGGGTCCGAAGTGCCCTCTCGAGGAGCCCACTTCGGCTTGCCCAGCCGGCGCGGGGCTTGCCCGCGTCCAGATCGGCGCGCGGCCAGGCCAGCGGCCGTGGGCTGGCTGCCGGCCGGCGGTGGATCGTCGCCATCGTCGTATCTCCTTCGGTCTCCTTCAACCGCCCCGCGCCGGGGCCGTGCCGGAGAGCATGCAGAGGCCCCCCTTGCCCGTCGTCTGACGGTGGTCCACAGCAAGCCAGGTCAAGGGGAGACGCGGCACCCACGTCCGTGCGCCGAACCTGGTCAAGGGGTCAGTCAGTGGCGGGGGGGATGGCGATTCGTGGAAACGGCTCTGACCTGAGTTCCGTGGTTTCCCAGGTCAGGGGGCCGCGTGCAGGAACGTTCCAGCAGGGCATGTCTGGTTGATGGGGGTCTGCTCGCTGGATGATGTGCTGTTCCCGGACGTCGATGTGCGCTTGGAAGCCGTGGAGTTCACCGCCGAGGCGCTGGTCGTGGTGGCCGTCGCGTGCGGTCCGCCGCCCAGTTGCCCGGGTTGCCGTGCCCGGGCCCGGAGGGTGCACTCCTGCTATGAGCGGTGGCCGAGCGGCCCTTGTCGGGGAAGAAGCTGCTGGTCAGGCTGAGGGTTCGGCGGTTCCTCTGCGACCGGGCCGCGTGTCGGCGGCGGACCTTCGTCGAGCAGGTCAACGGGCTGAGCGAGCGATACCGCCGCTCCAGTCTCGGGCTGGAGGTCTGGCTGCGCCAGATCGCGCTCGAGCTGGGTGGCCGGGCAGGCGAACGGCTGTGCCGCCGCCTGCACCTTGTCGCGGGACGCACCCGCCTGCTGGAGTTGCTGGATCCCCCGACGGCGCCGGAAGTTCCCCGCGGGTTCTCGGAGTCGACGAGTTCGCCTTCCGCAAAGGCCGCACCTACGGCACTCTCCTGGTCGACGTCGAGGCCGGCCGCGTCGTGGACGTCCTGCCCGACCGCACCTCGGAGACCTTCGCCGCCTGGCTCCGTGAACACCCCGGTGCCGAGATCATCTGCCGCGACCGAGCCACGGCGGCCTACACCCGAGCGATCAAGGAAGCAGCCCCCGGCGCGGTGGAAGTCGCCGACCGCTGGCACCTGTTGCAGAACCTCGCCGCCGCGGTGGAGAAGACCTGCCACCAACACCGCCACTGCCTGCGCAAACGTGCCGACTGAGAGAACATGCGCATACCCAAAGGCACCCCCGCTACTGCAGCTCCCGCTGCACGAGCTGCCCCGGACGCAGATCATCGAGCGGACCCGCCACCGCCACGCCGACGTGCACAAACTTGTCACGGCCGGCTGGACCGTCAGCGCCATCGCCCGCCGTCGCCACCTCGACCGCAGAGACCGTCCGGCGCTTCCGCGACACCGACCTCGACCAGATCCTGGCCTCCGCCCACGAACGCCGCCCGGCCGGAGTGCTGGAGCCGTTCAAGCCGTACTTGAACACGCGCTTCACCGAGAGCCTCGGCCAGGTCAGCGGCAGCCGCCTGTTCCTGGAGATTCGTGAACGCGGCTCCTCGATCGGCGTCGAGCCTTCGGGGCAGGGCTGATTCAAAGCCTTTCTGATCATGTGGACGCCCAGGTCACGGCGGTGTGATGGGGTGGCGTCGGGCCGTTGCCGATGCACCGAGGCTCCGGTTGGTGGGGTGACCTTGCCAGTCGCCCTGAACCGGAGCCTCGATGTGCCGCCAGTCTGCCATGTCCTGTCCCGCCCGTCTGTCTGCGCGTCAGCTCAGCGGCGACACCCGCTTGATGGACCGGTTGGCGTTGCTGCCAGACCCTCGTGACCCGCGGGGTCTGCGTCACCCGTTGGTGGGCGTGCTGCTGGTCGCTGCCAGCGCGGTGCCGGCCGGGGCGCGTTCCTTCCGAGCGATCGGGCAGTGGGCCGCTGCCGCGCCGCAGCACACTCTGACCCGGCTCGGCTCCCGGGCCATCGGCGTCTTCGGTGTATGCCTGGCACCCAGCACGTCGACGATCCGCCGAGTGGCCGGGGCGGTCTGTCCGGGCGGCCTGGCCGATCTGACCGGCACCGGCACCGTCGGGGCGACCACGCTCGCGGTCGACAAGAGCGCCCGCGGCTCACGTACCGACTGACGCGCCTGCCGCCCTCTGCTCGCCGCGATGACTGGCGCCGGCCGGACCATGGCCCAGCTGCGAGTACCGGACAAGACGAACGAAATCACCTGCTTCGCCGCCCTGTTGGAACCGTTCGACCTGGCTGGGGTGGTCGTAACCGCGGACGCGCTGCACACCCAGCGCGCCCACGCCCGGTTCCTGGTCGACGAGAAGCAGGCCCACTACCTGCTGACGGTCAAGGCCAACCAGCCCGCCCTGCACCCCGCGCTGCACTCTGCCCTGGACCCAGGTCACCGCCCGGCACTACCAGCGCGCGCATGCTGACCGTCACCGACCTGGGGCTGGACTTCCCCCTACGCCGTCCAGGCCGCGAAGATCACCCGCTACCGCACCGACCTCAAGAGCGGGAAACGGACCAGGCAGACCGTCTACGCGCTCACCGATCTGTCCCACCTGCAGGCCTCACCGAAGCGCATCGGCAAGCTCGCCCGCTCGCAGTGGGCCATCGAGAACAGGCTCCACTTCGTCCGCGACACCGCCTTCGGCTAGGACGCCTCCCGGGTCCGCGCTGACCACGGTCCGGAGAACATGGCCACTACCGCCGGCCTCCGCCAAATCTCCTACGAGCCCTTCACTCGCCCCCTCGACCTCCTCGATATCCCGTGACCAGGACAGAGGCAAGATCATCAGGACTTTGGCCTGGAGCATCGCGACGTCGCCGGCTGCCCGGAGATCGCGTCGGGGGAACGGGCGACGCTCGGTCGCATTACTTGTCGTAGGCGGACGGCGATGACCCTGCGTTGTTTCCAGATGTCGCCATCGACCGCCACCACTCAGCGCCAGCCATCATCTCCCTGAGCTGGGTGTCGGTGAGGTCAGGATGAGCCTCGGCGGCGTGCGCCTTGACATGTCCGAACAGCTCCTCGTCATCCGCGCCGGTGAAATCGATCCTGCCGTGCGACGGATCTATGCAGTGGAATCCGCGCATTGCTCCTCCTTCACGAAGCGTCATTTGATTCTAGGCCACGATGGCGTTAACGCGCGCGCCCAGGGACATTCCCGCACGCTCGCCCATGCATTGCGTCTCCCTTCCTCCGTCCCGGGCCCATTACCCCGGGCTGATTCTCCTGATGATCTTGCCTCTGTCCTGGTCACGGGATATCGAGGGGGGAGTGAAGGGCTCGTAGGAGATGTGGCGGAGGCCGGCGGTGATGCTGGTGCGGACCCGGGAGGCGTCCTCGCCGAAGGCGGTGTCGCGGACGAAGTGGAGCCTGTTCTCGATGGTCCACTGCGAGCGGGCGAGCTCGGTCACCCCACCCCGGAGCCTCGGTGCATCGGCAACGGCCCGACGCCACCCCATCACACCACCGTGACCTGGGCGTCCACATGATCAGAAAGACTGTGAATCAGCCCTGCCTTCGGGGGTGCTGTGTTCAATGTCTGCTGCCCAGCCAGACAGCGCGCTGCCACCGAGCTGCTTCTTGACCCACCGAGTGAACTTCCGGAATTCGAAGGGCTCATTGACGGAATGCACGCTGATGGCGACCTGATAGCCGAGAAGATGGCCTGCAGGGGGTGGAGCGAGCCTTCGGGGAGCCACATGCCGGGCCGCAGGCGGATCTGGTCCAGGTCGTATACGTCCGTGCAGTCCTGCCAGCGCCTGACGGTCTTCTGCGGGCTGTCATCGGTCGGCATGCGCCGAGCCGAAGGTGCGGGCGGGACTTGCCGGATGGCGTCCCACTGGGTGGTGTAGCTGGTGGCCCGGGAACGCGCGGATGACGGTGGCCTCTGTCACCAGGCGATCCGCTACTGGATGACCTGGTAGATCTCCTTGTAGCCGGATACCGCGTTGCTGTTAAACGCATCGATCAGCGACTGGGCGTTCTCATCTGGATTCACGAAGAACGATCGCTCCATGGCGAAGTACTGGTCGAGGCTGTCGAATTCCCATTGGCAGACGACCGTATCCATGGGACCGGCGTAATCGACGTAGATTCGCCGGTTCGTGTACCCGGCCTCTTCAAACACCTTGGTGAGGGTCTTGAACGCCGCCACGATCTCCGGCGCCTTCCCGCGTTCAGCTTGGTATACCTCGCGCATCATGTACATGATGTGATCCTGCTTTCCTACTAGAGGAGTAATCTAGAGCAGTAATCGACTAGCAGGCGCAATTTTTATGCTAAGTCATCAAAATGTCGCCCGCATGCCGAGCGAGGTCCGGCTATCAGTAGCGTGATCTGGGGACGTCTCCTGCCTAAAGGCTGTCCCGTAACTGCTGGTCACGGGTGAGATGATCTTGATGTGGCTGGTGTGATCACGGCGTCCGAGCCGTCCTGGATAGCCCCGTTCACCGGGCTAAGCCCGCGGCAGTTCAGCAAGCTGATCGCTGCGCTGCGGCGTGAGGGGGCGGACCCGGTCCGCAAGGGTCGACCGTGGAGCCTGCCGCTGGAGGACCGGGTCCTGCTGGTCGCGGCGTACTGGCGGACGAACCTCACCTTGCGGCAGCTCGCCCCGCTGTTCGGGGTGTCGAAGTCGGCTGCCGACCGCATCATCGACCACCTCGGGCCGTCGCTCGCGCTCCAGCCCCGCAAGCGGTTCCGCAAAGGCACCGTGCTGATCGTGGACGGCACCCTTGTCCCCACCCGCGATCACGCCGTCGCCGAGCAGTCGAAGAACTATCGGTACTCCACCAACCATCAGGTCGTCATCGACGCCGACACTCGCCTGGTCGTCGTGGTCGGCCGGCCGCTGCCCGGGAACCGCAACGACTGCAAGGCGTGGGAACTGTCCGGTGCGAAGGCCGCCGTCGGCAAGACGACGGTGATCGCGGACGGTGGATACAGAGGCACCGGCCTGGTCATCCCGCATCGCCGGGAGCGCGGCCAGGCCGAACTCCCGGCCTGGAAAGAGGAGCACAACACCTCCCACCGCAAGGTCCGGGCCCGTGTCGAGCACGTCTTCGCCCGCATGAAGACCTGGAAGGTCCTCCGCGACTGCCGCCTGAAAGGCGACGGTGTCCACCACGCCATGCTCGGCATCGCGCGCCTGCACAACCTCACCCTCACCGGGTGACAGAGAGACAGACTGGTCAACCGGCATGCCGTAGATCATTTACGGGACAGCGCTTAGTCTGGCTGCACGCCCTCCCTGCACCTCGGGTTCCCGCTGAGCCCCGTTCCATCTGCCACGAGAGTGGCACGGGCCTACGCAGGCGGCCCCACGCCCGACGTGCCGACAAGCTGGGACTCGGCGGCCCCGCCCCCGCCACCCGACTCCACTGGACTGCCGCCGCCCAGAAGGTCGGCCCTCCACACGACCACCTGACGCCCCAGAACGAGCCAGCGCGACGCCCATGCCCAGGAGAGGCCTCGTCACCTCCCGAACACCCGAACACCCGAATCACCTGGATCGCCACCCAGTCTCCATCGGAGCTGTTCACGCTGCCGGCCACGTTCACGCCCGACGGGTCCGGGTCGAGCCTGGGTGACTGCGAGTAGGCGACGTCCACGACGCCAGCCCGCGCCTTACAAGCAGAGTTGCCGCCCGCCAACGCCGAAGGCCCCAAGCGCGTGGGCCCGCCCCTGCAGGTCTATTCTTTTGCCCCGCAGGGGCGGGCCCCGGCACGAAGCGCCTTCAAAAGGGCCTGGGAGCGAAGCGACCTGCCCGCAGGGCTGTCCATTAGCCGCGCATTCTCCATACAAGAGGGGCGGCAAGCGCCGCGCCTCCCTCAACCTATCCGGCCGCCAGGCCCGCTCTCACAGCTCCCAATCCCAACCCGGCGCCGCCGGGCCCGTGAGCACTGCGGCCATGTCGCCCCACGTGCAAACCGCGCTGGCACACGCCGCCCACCCGCGACTGGCCAACGCCCCCCTCCCCCGCACACCGGACACGTCGGATCCGACACCCCAGCCTTGACCCGCCACCCGTAGCGCGCCGCCACCTCCGGCAACGAGGCCTCGAAACAGGCCCGGGTCACATCGTCGAGCGTCGCGCCGGGATCCTCCAACGCGGTCAGGACCGCGCACACCGCGATGCCCACAGCGCTGCCTCACCCTCAGACAGGCTCAGGCAGTCAAGGAAGTTCGCGCCCCGGTGCACCGCCGCGAAGGCGTCTTCCAGGCGGTATGCGACCGCCTCGGGCTCGTCGACGGTGTACCCGAGCAGTCCGTCCGGGGAATAGTCCAAACCTCCTCCGACTCGTCCAGACCCAGGCCCGGCACATCAAGCTCATGACCACACGTCAGACAACGGAACCAGCGGTCAGGCTGCTGACAGTGGACAGACCACGTTCTTTCACTTCCGTGGCAGTGAGCGCGAACAGCAGACCCCCGCCCTGACCTGCACCTGAGTCCAGCCCTGAGCAGATCCGCCACTGTCACTGGCCCCACTGACACGAAGCCGAGAGATCGCAGGTGGCGAACAGCCTTGCGCCGAGGCCGGGTTGATCGCATGCTCCAGCCCCGGCCCGAGGCCGGGCTCCGTCCAGCCGAGCAGGCCGCCGGCGGATCGTCGGCAGGTAGATCACGAGCTGGTGGTGTTCATCCGCTCGACAGGTCTTGCGGTCCCTGCTCCGACTCAGGAGCCCGGCACGTCGGACGGGTCAGGTGACCTGGAAGTTGCCCATCATGGCCATGTCCTCGTGTTCGAGGTTGTGGCAGTGGAGCATGTACCGGCCGTTGTAGGCGGTGAAGCGCACGAAGGCCTCGACGGGAGGGCAAGCCCGCGGGCCTGACGGACGCCTCGGAAACCACGGCGGGTAGGCGCCGCCACCGCGTCCGCGAGGAGACGCTGGCGGACTCGATGCGCATCGCGCGCCGCCTGCTGGTCAAGGAAGGGCGGGTCGAAGCGCTTCTTGCCACCGCCCAGGAGGACGTCAACCTTGTGGTTGACCGACTGCTCCGCGATCGAGCCGGGGGCCGCCGGCCGCGATCGTGTCGGTCGGGCACTCGGCCATGTCCGCCGGACCCTGGCAGGAACGTCGGTGGCGTGGGAGCGAGCACGGCCGGCGTGGCGTCGGTCCGCTCTGCGGTGGTGACGCTGCCGGTGGCGTATCCCTTCTTCTGAGCCAGCTCCAGAAGGGTGGGAACGGCCTTGTCGGTACCTGGCGTCTTGGAGATCCGGCCGTTGACCGTCTTCGCGCCGGTGGCCCAGCCGGAGCCGCTGGCCGCGGAGTCGGTGACTTAGTCCGAGGCCCGGACATCGGCAACGAGCCAGGTGGAGGACGTCATGAACTGCTGCAACTGCTGATGGTCCACCCCGAGCCGCCCGGCCATCGGCTGCATCGACTTGCGCCGCCCGTCCAGCAACAGACCCCGCAGGTACAACTGGCCCTTCGCCCGCTGGTCCCGCGGACCAGCGGGGCAAACACTCGGTGGCGAACTCCTCCCACCCGACCCGAACCGCAGCATGCTCCCCAGCCCTCGTATAGCCAGCGAGCTACCAGACACCCGACGTGACAAGACCAGCTACTGAGCTTGTAGTAGCGGTGTCGTGGGTGCTGACAGCTGGTGATCGTCGCGGTATGCCGGTTGTATGAGGTATCCGCAGGGTGGGGGTCTGACCGCGGAGAGGCAAGCTTTCCGCGAGCGGATCCGGATGGAAGCGGCCGGCATGTTCGCCAGCGGTCTGAGCAATGACGTGGTCGCCAAGGAGTTACGGGTCAGCGTCCGGTCGGTTCAGCGGTGGCGGAGATCGTGGCAAGACAGTGGTGAGTCGGCTCTGCGTTCACAAGGCCCCGCCTGCCGTCCCAAGCTCAGCAGGACCTTGTTCGCGGTTCTCGAGGAGGAGCTGGCCAAGGGGCCGGTTGCCCACGGATGGCCGGATCAGAGATGGACGCTGGCCCGGATCAAGACCCTGATCGGCCGAAGGTTCCACAAGAGCATGACCTTGTCCGGCATCTCCCAGATGCTGCGGCGGAACGGCTGGAGTCACCAGGTGCCTGCCCGCCGTGCTCTCGAGCGCGACGAGGAAGCGGTGGCCGGCTGGGTGAAGGAGACCTGGCCACGGGTGGAAGCACCGCGGCGGCGCTCGATGCCTGGATCGTCTTTGAAGACGAAGCAGGATTCTCGATGACGCCGCCGACCTCACGGACCTGGGCCAAACGCGGATACACACCCGTCATCCGGGTCCGTGGACGCTCCCAACGCCGCTACTCCATCGCGGCCCTGACCTGCTACAAACCCGGCGAACGCTCTCGCCTGATCTACCGGCCCAAACGGCACACCGACCACAAACAAGGCGGTCGGCGCAGCTTCACCTGGATCGAGTACCGCGACCTTCTCATCGTCGCCCACCAGCAGCTCGGCGGACCCATCGTCCTGATCTGGGACAACTTAAACGTCCACAAGGACCGCCGGATGCGGGCCTTCATCGAGGCCCAGGACTGGATCACCGCCTTCCACCTGCCGCCTTACGCACCCGACCTCAACCCCGTCGAGGGCATCTGGTCCCTCCTCCGCCGCAGCAGCCAGGCGAACACCGCGTTCACCGACCCCGAGCACCTCATCCGCGTACTACGACGCGGCCTCCGCCAGATCCAATACCGCAGCGACGTCATCGACGGATGCCTCACCGAGACCAGACTCAAACTGACGACACCACAGCTGCAAGCTCAGTAACAAAGCACTACTAGTTGTCGTCGGTTGTCCTCCCTAAGGGGGAGGGGACTACGAGTGGACGGGCGGGTCCGGCCCGGAAGCCCCGGCGGAACGCGGATCTTGGGGATGAGTCTCGGCCACGTGTCCGGATTTCAGGTGGTACGCGTGGGGGACGGAAGGTCGGCTCTTGGGAGGGATCCGGTCTGCCCCGCTCGTCCAACACAGTGGAGGCGCAAGCGATTTCACCCGACGAATGAACGGGACCACGCGCATGAAACGTCTCGCACCGCTGCTCGCCACCGCCGGACTCCTCGCCGCGGCCCTTCCCGGGCTGGCGGCGCCACCGGCGTCCGCCGCCTCGACCCCCGCGTACTTGCGACAGACGCCGGCCTGGCACCGCTGCAGCCCAGATCGGCCGGCGGCGTACGAGTGCGCCACCCTCAAGGTGCCGCTCGACTACCAGCGTCCCGAAGGGCGCACGCTGAACCTCGCCATATCCCGGATCAAGAGCGAGAACCCCGCCAAGCGGCGTGGCGTCCTCCTCCTCAACCCCGGCGGCCCCGGGGCCTCCGGTCTCTACCGGCCGATACGGACGAATGCCGAGATGCCCAAGGACGTCCGCGACCGCTACGACCTCGTCGGCTTCGACCCGCGCGGCGTCGGCGAGAGCAGCCCGATCGGCTGTGGTGATCTGAGCGAAGCGGAGGCGGGCATCGGCGGGGCGTACCGGCCCGAGACCTTCGCCTCGGACGTGTCCTGGGCGCGCGGAATCGCCGACAAGTGCCGTGAGAAGTCGGGCGATGTGATTCCGTACATCACCACCCGCAACACGGCGCGCGACATGGACGTCATCCGCGCCGCACTAGGGGAGCGGACGGTCTCGTACCTGGGCTACTCGTACGGGACGTACCTCGGCGCGGTGTACTCCCAGATGTTCCCGGAGCGCACCGACCGGTTCGTCCTGGACAGCGGCGTGGACCCGGGACGCGTCTGGCGCGGCATGATCCAGGCGTGGGGGACCGAAGCCGAGCCCGCCTTCGAGCGGTGGACGCGGTGGGCGGCGGAGCGCTCGGAAACTTATGGGCTCGGCGCCACGCCCGAGGCGGTCTCGGCCACCTTCTGGGCGCTGGTGGCGCGGGCCGACCGGGACCCGATCATCCACTACGGGGAGAAGGTGACGGGTGACGACATCAGGGCCGACCCGTCGCTCTTCTTCGATCCCCACGGCGCCTCGGCCGTCGTCAAGTCCATCAAGGCATCGGCCGACAAGGCGCCCCAGCCGCCGGGTGGCACCGCTCCGGGCGGCATGGCTCCGGGTGGCACCGATCCGGGCGCGAGCGGGAAGGGCGCCGACACGAAGGGCGCCGACAGGAAGAGGCCCGGCGCGCAGTCACCGCTCGGCGGCGTCAGGGCCGCCCGCCCGGGCGTCGACGCGGGAGGAGCGTCGGAGGGTCCGGACGCCACTCCCGCCAGCAACGTCACCACCGTGTACTGGGCCGTGGTGTGCGGGGACACGGACAGCTGGCCCCGCGATCCGGAGCAGTACGCGCGGGACGCGGCGCGGGACAAGGTGGAGCACCCGCTGTACGGGGACTTCGCGTCGAACATCAAACCGTGCGCCTTCTGGCAGCGGCCACTGGAGCCCGCCACGCCCATGAAGACCCGGGCCGATGTCCTGACCGTGCAGAACGAGTGGGACCCGATGACCCCGCTCGGCACCGGCCAGGGGCTGCACCAGGCACTCAAGGGGTCGCGGATGGTGCTGGCGCTGGGGGGTGAGGGGCATGGTGTGTATCTCTCCAACCCCACGGCCTGCGCCAACATACCCGTCAACGCGTACCTGTCGACGGGACGGCTGCCCGCGAAGGACGTGACCTGCCACAACCCGCCGCCCACCCCGGATCCGGAGGGTGCCGGAGCCCGCTGACGACAGGGCCCGGCCGCCCGGCCCCGCAGCAATCGGCTGAACCCGGTCAAGCGGTCAGCCGCGAACCCTGGCCACAAGACGCCCTCCACCCCTGACACATCCGTCCAGGACTCCAGCCACTCCCGCGCCTTGGCCGGGTCCGTCGTCATCGGGCACAAGGTCCAGGGAGCCGTCAGCTCGTGCTGCGAGAACAAGGCCTCCAGACGGGCGAGGCGCTCTCTGTACGGCGACCGCAGCAGCTCTTGGCCGCCTTCCTGCAAGACGTCGAAGGCGATGTGGCAGGCCGGCCACCGGGCGGCCACGGCAGCGGCGCCGCGGCGGCGTGCGGCGGCGCGGCGCTGCAACGCCTCGAAGCTGAGGCGGCCCGCCTGCAGGCCCCAGACCAGCAATTCGCCGTCCAGGACCAGGCCGCGCGGAAGCTGCTGCTCGGCGGCCGCGACCAGGTCGGGGAACCGCTCTTGGGCCAGGGACCGGCGCCGGGTCTGGAGCAGCACACCGCCACCCGGCACGGCCGGGGTGAACAGCAGCGCCCGGTGCACGTCGTACTTCTGCCCGTAGGCCACACCCGAACGCAGCGCGGCCGGGCCCGGCACCGACTCCGGAGCTTGCGCCAGCATCGGCTCAACCGGCGGCCGCAACACCATCCCGGGCACTCCTCCCGCCTCTACGGCCCCCGGAACCAGCCCGCCCCAACAGCAGGGCCCGGCCCGGTGAAGGCCGCCCCGCGCGGCGCAACAGACCGTTGCGGACAGCCGCCAGGGCAGGCCGGGCCGACGGCGTCTATCCGAGGAAGTCGGCACCTCCGGCGACAGGTGCGACCTTCTCTGCACTTCAGTCTCGAATCGCGCAACCGGTACCAGCTAGGTCAAATAGCCATATGGCTACGACGGGGGCCTCCCGGGCCGGAGCCCGCAGCAAAGCAGCTGCAGTGGGCAGGCGGCGAAAGCGGCTCGCTGTGGTGACGGGGAACGGGTGCCGGCCGTTGTTCCCGTCACGGACGAGACCCTGGACCTCCTGGACGTACTCCTCGACGGCGTCAGCGAGCCCCGCCTGAAGCTGATCAGCGCCGACGACCGCGCCGTGATCGTGCGCCTCGGGCTGCTCGACGAAAGCGAGCAGCCCGAGGACGTACGCAGGGCCGCAGGCGTATTGCGGTTCCGCCTCGGATCCCGCCTCGCCTGACCCTGCGCCGTCTCGCGCCCGTCGGCAGTTGGCAGCTGGCAGCTGGCAGCTGGCAGCTCAATGCGCGGCCTACCCGACGTGGCACCTGGAACAAACGCAACGCATGGGGAAAGCAGCCAGACGCAGAGAGTCTGCTGGGCGTGCCTCGGACCCCCCGAAGGGCTGCCCGTGACGGGTGGGCGACCCCCGATGTGCCCTACCTCTGCGGACCCGGTCAGCGCCGTAGTCATCATGGCCGTGGCAGGATACGGGGTATGACAATCCGAAAGGCCAATGCCGCGTAGGCCCCCCAGCCGACTCCGACGGGAGTCGTCTCATCGCGACCGTCCGCCTCTGAACCGGGCGCAGTCAGCCCAGAAGCGCGCCGCCGAACCGATAGACAACACGACGCTTGGAAGGGAACGCCGCGAGGCTGTGGTCCTTGCCGAGCCATACGAGCTCTGGCGGCCGCTGGCAGCCCGGCTGCTTGGTGGCAACGCCGAGAGGGAGCCGTCGCAGAGCAGCTATGTGAACTGCACTTGGTTGATGCGGACGAGCGCCTTCGACCTGTGGGTACGCCTGAGGGCACTGCTGGACGAACGCGGCCTGAGAGCTGCCGACACGGTTCTCGTCTACCTGTGGCCTTCCGGATCCCACACCGAGTCCGGTGTCGTTCTCTCGGACGGGGGCCGCGTCTACGAATTCGACCTGGGCTACAACCGGATGAGGGCTGGAAGCGAGCGCCGAGCCGTCATCGAGCACTGGCAGGACATCACCGACCGATGGCAGGCCAACGCCTTCAGTTCCGAAATCGCGGACGCCTTCATATGGCGTCCCCCTCGCCGCCGCACGAGTCTGGCCGTCATGAAGGTCGACGACGTGTCCTCCACACCATGCGCAACAATCCACGGCCGATTGGTCACACCATCACGAACAGCCGAATCCTCACACCAGTCACGGCCAACCAGAATTTCAACGTGCTCATGATACGAGCTCTATGGGTCCAAGCGAAGTTCTGTGATGGACTGGGTGAACTGATCGCGAATAAGCGGGTCAACATCCTGCACTTTCTCACCTTGCTCCAGGTTTCCGGCCCCAAACGCTGTGGACAAGTATGGAGCGGCTGCCGACGTCGCCTCCATCGCATCAAGGCGCATAACGGTATAGGCGAAGGGAGTCTTTTGACTTCCGGTTCCAAATGCCGTGGGCATATACGGAGGGGCCGGAGTCTTTGTCAGCATTGCATCAAAGTGCACAATTGTATGTGCGAAGGGTTCGTCTCCCAACTCCTTCCTGGCCAAGCTGGTGGGTGCAAAATCTGTTCGCGTGCACACATTCGGTTCCGGTGGGGCTGGCGAGCATGTTCCAGGATCCAGATCTCCGGTAGGCGTAGACATCGAAATGTATGCCGTCAGCCGAACGATGGCCTGCCCGCTATCACGTGCGTCGAATACGAACGAGGAAGTCCGTGTTTCTCCTGGAGCCAAAGACTCTCCGGTGGCCAACAGGTCGTCGAAGCTGAGCAGTGATGCGAATTTTCCAAAATGCCTACGGTTCGGCTCTGAAAGATCCAGCGTTGCGCTTGCATCTTGAGCGGTCATTCCCTCCGCCGACTCTGCTCGGTGCCCTGAGACTACGTAAATGGCGCCGAGAGATTCCGCCGGCGCCGCCCCGTTGTTTTTCAGCGTTACAACACCTCGCACCCTGGTGGTTCCGCGCGAGGAATTAATCTTTTCCAGTCTGGTGGAAATGTCAACTCTAGGGCGTTCGTGTACAGGCTTATAGAAAGTCATGTAGGACCACTGCGCAAATCCCAGAAGTGGAAGCAGGGTGCCCAGCGCCACCCACCCGAAGTTCACGTGGCCATATACTGCAGCACTCACCAGCATCACGACGATGCACACAAATAGGGCGAACGCGAGCGCAAGCCATTCCATGTCGAGAGTCGGGCTGTGCAGGTCGATCCAGATTGGAATGAATAGCATGGGCAGAGCAGCTGCCTGTGACAGCAATACGATTGGGTAATGCCAGGGATTTCTATTCGTGACCCTTGGCGCGGCGCTTACTCCCGGACGTCGTCGCTGCTGGTTGCGTGCGGCCCGAATAGCGGCAGTAATAGCTCTCGGCCTGCGCGCCTGATGAGCGTTGCGCGGCAAGTGTTGGCGGATTCTTCGAATGAAGCCGGCGAGAGGGCCTCCTGGGTACATTTGGAGCAGTGCAACGACATTGAGGGCTACAATTAGGAACCTGAGCAGTGCCGAGATAACCTGCTCCTTCCCGTAAACTCGTACGTCGTAGATTCCGCTCCACGCGAAGAGGGCGACTTCGGTCAGGAGCATGGCTACGAGTAGCCCGGAGAGGAACCAATAGCGCACAGGTGTCGTCTGCTTGCTGATCACGCAGGCCCATTTCAGTTGTTGATGTCAAGGAGCTGGATGCGTACAGTCCGCAGACTGGCGCCGGTCTGACGGGACCTCCCGAGCTGGCCCCGAGGGTGGAGCCGACCGTCACCCACGGCCGTAGCCGTAGCCGACACGAGGCTGCCCCGGCCATGGGGAGCGCGGGGTCCCCTCTGGCAGGTGGATCTGACCGACGTGGGCGGAGGTAACGGGGGGCGAGCGCCCCGCCCCAGCGCGGGCAAGGCGCAACTGCGCGGTGCAGGTTCTGCTTGATCACGGCCCAGTGATAGTGGAGACGTACAGGCGCCCGGCCGCAGGCCGTGGAGCATCTCACCCTGCTGGGTGAGCCCCTTCACCGGAGAAACGATCAATCGCTGGCCCATGCGCAGGCCACAGCGGTGGCACTCCAAGAATGCTGCTCGTATGGGCCTGCTGTAGCGATGCCTCACCCTCGCGGGCGACGCGGACGACGATGCGTTTGCCGCGTGGCCGTAAGCCTTGTCGGCGTGCAGTTCCTGGGCTTGAAGTGGCGGCCGCGATGGGGATCGCTTCTCGTTTGGTGACCGAGCATCATGGGCTTCAGAGGCCGACGAGGAGAGGCAGCCCTGCCGCTTCCGACAGGGCCTGCATCTTGGAACCCGGCTTGGCCCGGTCCAGGGGCTCGGGCCTATGAGTTCGCCTTTTAGCCCTGATGTGAGCAGAGTCGAGGACCGCTGGGGAAAGGTCGAGGAGTCCCGCGTCGTCAAGCCGGTGGAGGATCTCTTCGTGGAGCCGGCCCCATACTCCGGCTCTCGACCAGATCAGGAACCGGCGGTGGGCCGTCGACTTCGATATCCGGAAGCAGGCGGCGGTGACCACCGCTGCCCAGTACGTAGATGATCGCGGCGAACAACGTCCCATCAGGCGCGTCCTGCGGCCGCACCCTCGAGGGCGGGATCAGCGGCTCCGCCATCTCCCACAACCCGCCCGGAATACTCCAACCCCACGTACCCCGCCCCATGAAGATGCGGCCGAGTCGCCCGTGCCCCGGCGGGGAAAGGCCGCAGGGCAAGGCGGGTGAACATTGGTCGATTCGTAGTCCCACAGAGGTGTGGTCGGGGGATAAGGACGAGGAGGATCGGCAGTCGGCAGGGCGGCCTCAGCGAGCAACGAGGATGAGACATGGCAGTCATCGGCACCTGGAATATGGAGAACCTCTACCGGTTCGGTGGCCGTTTCGGGACCAACGACGAGCCCGTGTACGGGGCAAAGCTCCAGGCCGACGACCACAACGACCCGACCGGCCGCATAGAACCCCGCGCCCTCGCGGTACACCTCGAACCCGCCCCCGATCACTCCTGACGTCGTGGCGTGCCATCTGAAATCCAAGCTGCGGTCCTTCCCCGACGGCCGCTTCAGCCCTCGCGACGAGGGCAGACACGCCCGCTGCGCCGTCTACGCCCTGTTCTGGCGCGGCGCGGAGGCCGTCACGGTACGTGCCCTGGCCGACGAGCTCCTAGCCGGTGACGGCAAGGCCCGCGATGTCGCCGTGCGCGGCGACATCAACGACGAGTCGACTGCGGCCACGACCGAAATCCTCCTCGGCCCGCCCGGCCCCCAGATCGACGCCTCCGGCTTCGAGCCCCCCGACCAGGGCGATCAATCCCGGCTGGGGAACCGGCTGGGGAACCTCCCCACGCATCCCCGAAGAGCAGCGCCCCTCCCGCATCCGTGCCGGCCAACCAGAACTCATCGACCACATCCTGGTCAACCATGCCCTGCTGGACCGCGTCGAGCACGCCTTCACCGGGCCCAACACCCCCTGCACTCCGTCAGTGACGACCCCACCGCACGCCGGGACAAACCCGCCTCCGACCACACCCCGGCCGTGCCTCTCCCACCGCTACCCCTGAAACACCCCGCCGTAATTGGCGGACCTGCCAAGAGACGGAGACCTCCTGGCCGTCCCCGTCCAAAACGGCTGCTGGCCCGGCCGCTGCCCGCCCCCGTCCAGCGCGGGACTTGCGCCGGGCAGCCGACCTGAGCGGTCATTGCTCCGCTACCGCAGCGGGCGGGCACAGCCGCACCGAGCAGTCCCATGGACACGACCACACCCCGGCCGTGCCTCTCCCACCGCATCCAGAGGATGACCCATGCCGCTCAAGAAATACGGTGTCCTAGCCGCCCGAGCCATCGACCGGCGCCGCGAGGGATCCAGCGATACCCCGCACTACCAGATCCACCTCACCGACAACGTCGGCACCCACTACCGGGCCGCCGTCAACGTCGAGTCACAGCAAGCCCCCTCGGAGCTGCTGTACCTGGCCGACGACGACTTCCGCCACCCCGTGACCGAGCTGCTCCCGCCAGCAGGCAGCGGATGGACGGCCCTGGCGTCGCAGCCGGGGAAGGCCAGCCTGGACTTCATCCGCGGCAACCTGTTCGACCCCGCCTCGATGCGACTGCTCCCGCCCGATCTCGAGGGCGCCGACAACGACCTGGCCGACCTCCTCGACCACTACGTGCAGCGAGCCATCGCCGACCCCACCGCAGCCCTCTACGTCTTCGGGCAACGGTTCGGTCCCGAGGCGAACACCGCCGACAAGGTGTTCGGGTTCCGGCCCGGCAACGGCGTCCACGACATCCACATGAACCAGGGCAACAGCGGGCACTTCCGCTCCGACGACGGCGTCTGGCAGGACGGCGCCATGCTTGTGCACCTGCCCGCCGAAAACCGCTGGGTCGCGGTCTTCCTGGCCTTCCAGTCCCAGGCATGGCACACCGACGACACCACCGGCCACTCCATCGACACCGCACCACCCCGCCCCGGCCACCGCGAGGAACCCCTGCGAATCATGGCCGCACTGGTCAACCCCCCCGGTCCGGCACCCGAAGCCGAAACCGTCACCGTACTCAACGCCTCCCCCATGCCGGTCAACCTCCAGGGCTGGCACCTTGCCGACCGCGACCAGCAGACCCTCCCGCTCCCCGCCGGCCCGCTCCAGCCCGGCGCCACCCTCACCGTCCCGGGCGGCAACGGATTCCACCTCGGCAACCAAGGCGGCACGATCACCCTCCTCAACCCGGACGGCCTCAAAGTCCACGGCGTCTCCTACACCGCGCGACAGGCCGAACGCGAGGGACAGACCATCACCTTCTGAACACCACCAGCCCATAAGCCCCACCAGCGCCCTCGCGCGCCGACCAAAGCGACATGATCGGCGGGCGAGGGCGGTCTTCGCCCGGCTGTCCCGGAAACACGTCGGCCCCGGAGCGCGCCTTCACCCGCGTCGGCGAACCGGGGCGTCCTGCGTCGCTGGCCTGTCGCCTGTACCGGGCCGGGGACCGCATGATCGCGGCGCTGGACCCGGCCGCGCCGCGTTAGGGCCTGTGTGATGTCGTGATCAGTTCCTGGGTTCTGTCCTCTTCGCGGGGTGGAACCCGGTAGGACTGTGGTCGTGACACGCAGGCAACTCACCAATGTCCAGTGGAAGTTCATCGAGCCGTACCTGCCGATCGGTAGGTACGGCCCGTACCCGGAACGGTTGCGGGAGCAGTTCGAGGGTGTGATCTGGCGGTTCCGGTCCAGTGCCCAGTGGCGGGAGATGCCTGC